>JBKJII010000017.1:0-10931 GCA_046598505.1 Caulobacter sp.
GCCGCTATCTCGAAAGCGTCTTCCCGGAGCCCAACATGTTCGGCCGCGATCCGAAGGAAGTCGCTGTGATCGAGATGTGGTGCCGCCGCACCGAGATGATGCTGGCCACCCCGCTGATGATGACCGTGCGCCACAGTCACCCCGCGCTGGCCGCGCTGGAGAAGCAGATCCCCGAGATCGCCGAGACCAACCGGGCCGGCGCGACGCGGACGATCAGGTTCTTCGACCGGCGGCTGGCCGAGAGCGAATTCATCGTCGGCGACCGGATCACCATGGCCGACATCCTCGCCGCCACGGCGATCGACTTTTCCCGCATGGCGAAGTTCGCCATCCCGGAGGAGATGGAGCACGCGAAGCGCTGGTATGCCGCGATGATGGCCCGGCCGGCGGCAAAGGCCGGCACGGTGGCGGCCTGATGCGCGCCCTGCTGATCGCCGTCGCGCTGGTCTTCGCGCCGGTCGCCGCCTTCGCCCAGTCGCTGACCGTGACCAACGCCGAGGGCAAGGTCACCAGCTTCACGCCAGAGGCGCTGGCGGCTCTGCCGCGCGCCGAGGCGCGGCTGGGTGGTAAGGCGGTCTACGAGGGCGTTAGCCTGTCCGCGGTTCTGCGCGAGGCCGGGGCGCCGCAGGGCCCGCGCCTGCACGGCAAGCCGATGGCGGCCTTCATCGTCATCACCGGCAAGGACGGCTACCGCGCCGTGCTGTCGATCGCCGAGACCGACCCCAGCTTCCGCGACGCCCCGATCATCCTCGCCGACCGGCTCAAGGGCGGGCCCTTGCCGGACAAGGAAGGCCCGCTACGGCTGGTCATCGATGCCGACGCGCGGCCGGACCGGGGCGTGCGGGACGTGGTGTCGGTGACGGTGGTGTTGGCGCCCTGAGTTTTCGACTGAGACAGACGCCTGGGTGTCTGTCCCGCGTTACCGCGTGCCTGCGCCCGCCCGCCGCGGCAACGCCTCCCACTCCCGCCGCAACATCGCGAACAGGTGCGAGGAGTGATAGGCGCCGTCCCAGTGGCGGTAGACCTCGCGGACGGTGCCTTCCTGGACGAAGCCCTCCCGGCGATAGACGTGGGTGGCGCGCGGGTTGAGCACCGCCACGTCGAGCTCGAACCGGTTGGCGGCGAACTGTTCAAACACCCGGTCGATCAGGATCGGCATCATCCGGCGGCTGAGGCCCGTGTCGGTGGCCGCCGCGCCCAGCCGCTTCAGCAGCACCACACCGTTGGGTTCAGCCAGCTTGGACAGGATGGCGAAGGCCAGCACCTGTCCGCCCTCGCGCCAGACGAAATAGTGGTCGTTGTCGGAGGCCATGCGGGCGGCATGTTCCTCAGCCGGAAAGTTGCCGATGAACAGTTCGTAGGCCGGGTTCCGCTCGATCGCCATGATCGCCGGGATGTCCTCGGGTGTGGCGTCGACCAGGGCCATGTCAGAGCCGCCGGGCGACTTTCTTGATCACGCCCGAGAAGGCCATCATCGGCGATCCGCCGGTGGCGATCAGGCCGCGGACGAAGATCATCGACTTGCCCGCCTTGACCACCTCGCCTGTGGCCTCGACCAGGTCGCCTTCGTGCGCCGGGCCGACGAACTCGCCGTTCAGGCTGACGGTCACGGCGTGGCTGTCCCGCAGGTGTTCATCGGCGATGCTGAACAGCGCGAAGTCGGCGAACGTCAGCATGCAGCCGCCGTGCATGAACCCGCCGCCGTTCATGTGCTGCTTCTCGGCGCGGAAGGCGCAGCGGATCGAGCCGTCCTCCTCCGCGCGGAAATAGTAGGGCCCGGACTGGGTCTCAAACGGGTCGCCGCTCCAGGTCCGCCACCCGGCCCATGGGCCCTCTGTCACCAGCCGGGGTCCGTTCGGGATTTCGTTGCCGCCGTCCATGCGCTTGTTATCCTTTCGCGCGCCGTTCATAGCGGCGTCTTGGCCCGATGCGAACCGGGCTTGTTGCGGACCTGCCCATGACCACCTCGCCCATCGAAGACACCATCCTGGACCTGCTGTCCAAGTTGCCGGCCGGCAAGAGCATTGATCCCTCCGAGGTGGCAAAGATCATTCAGCCGGAGCGCTGGCAGCGGGTGCTCGGCCAGGTGCGGTCGACGGCCGTGGGCATGGCGCGGGCAGGGACGGTGGTGATCACGCGGCACGGCAAGCCGGCCGACCCGGACAGCTTCCGCGGCGTCTATCGCCTGCGCCTGCCGGATGCACCGGCCTAGCCAACGCCCTTTATTCGCCGAAGTCGCGCAGGCATTCTGAAGCCATGAACCGCCGCCTCTTCCTGCTGTCTGCCGGCGCCGCCGTCACCGGCTGCGCGCCGATGGTGCAGATGGCCGGCGCGCCCGATCTGGGCTTCTCGGGTCCGCGGCTGGAGGACGACACCTTCGTCAGCAGCGACGGGGGCCGGATGGGCCTCATGCGCTGGCTGCCGGCCGGAGAGCCGACCATCGTGGTCGCCGCCCTGCACGGCATGAACGACTATTCCAACGCCTTCCATTTCGCGGCCCCGGTCTGGGCCGAGGAGGGCACCGCCACCTACGCCTATGACCAGCGTGGCTTTGGTCGCTCGCCCGGACGCGGGATCTGGGCCGGGGAGGCGCTGATGACCGAGGACCTGCGGGTGTTCGTCGCCCTGCTGCGCCAGCGCCATCCGGCCGCGACGCTGGTGGTGGCTGGCGAGAGCATGGGCGGAGCGGTGGCGATCGCCGCTTTTGCGTCCGACCGGCCACCCGCCGCCGACCGGCTGCTGCTGATGGCGCCGGCCGTCTGGGGCTGGTCAGCGCAGCCGTTGCCTTACAAGACCGCCCTGTGGTTCACGGCGCACCTTGTCGGCGAGACGGTGCTCAAGCCGCCGGGCTGGGTCACCGACCGGGTCCATCCCAGCGACAATTACGAGGAACTGGTGGCCATGGGCCGCGACCCGCTGATGATCTGGGGCGCCCGCAACGACACCCTCTACGGCCTCGTCGACCTGATGCAGACGGCCTGGGAGTCGACCGGCAGGATCGGCGTGCCGGTCGGCTATTTCTATGGCGCGAACGACGAGGTCATTCCGAAGATTGCGGCGTTCAGGGCCGCCAGTCGGCTGAAGTCCACGGACCGCACGGCCTACTACGCCCACGGCTGGCACCTGCTGACGCGGGACCGGCAGCGGGCCGTGACGATCGGCGACATGCAGAGCTTCATCCTCGATCCGACGGCGCCTTTGCCCTCGGGCGCGCCGCCGATTCCGCCGCCGTTGCGACCGCGCGCCTGATCATGCGTTTTGGGTTGTAGGCCCGATTGACCAAGCGTAAACCCGCGCGCACGATTTCCCCCTGAACAGCCCGGAACCCGGCATGTCTGTTTTCGATAATCCCGCCTTCGAGAACCACGAAGGCGTCCATGCCGTCTTTGATGAAATGACCGGCCTGAAAACGATCATCGCCGTCCACTCCACCGCCCGTGGTCCTGCCGCCGGCGGCTGTCGCATGTGGCCCTACGAATCGGACGACGCGGCCCTGACCGATGCGCTGCGACTGTCGCGGGCGATGTCCTACAAGAACGCCATGGCCGACATCCCGCTGGGCGGCGGCAAGGCGGTGATCATTGGCGACGCCCGCACCCAGAAAACGCCGGCCTTGTTCGAAGCGTTCGGCCGGGCCGTCGACGGCCTGGGCGGCAAATACTGGACCGCCGAGGACGTCGGCGTGTCGCCGGTCGACTTGACCTATGCCCGCCGGCAGACCCGCTACGTCGCGGGCCTTGAAGGCCATCCGGCCGCGTCAGGCGATCCCAGCCCGGTGACCGCAGAGGGCGTTTTCCGGGGTGTGCGCCTGTGCGTCGAGCGCGCCTACGGCCGTGACCTCAAGGGTGTGACCGTGGCCATCCAGGGCGTCGGCCATGTGGGCGCCTACCTGGCCGGGAAGCTGGCCGCCGCCGGCGCCGACCTGATCATCACCGACGTCAACGAGGCCGCCCTGGCCCAGGTCGCCGCCCGCACCGGCGCGACCATCGTGCCGCCCGCAGCGATCTTCGACGTCGACGCCGAGGTGTTTGCACCCTGCGCCCTGGGCGGGGCGGTGAACGCCGAGACGCTCGGCCGCCTCAAGGGCCGGGTCGTGGCCGGCGCGGCGAACAACCAGCTGGCCTCGCCAGAGATCGGTCGGCTGCTGTTCGAGCGTGGGCTGCTGTACGCGCCCGACTATGTGATCAACGGCGGCGGCATCATTAATGTCGCGGCCGAGATCGCAGCCATCGAGGCCGGTGGGTCGTTCGATCCAGCCTGGGTCGAGGGCAAGCTGACCTGTCTGACGGCTACCCTGGGCGAGATCCTCGACCGTTCACTGGCCGAGAGACGCCCGACGCATGCGGTCGCCGACGAGATGGCCAAGGCTCGCATCGCCGGCGCCGTGGCGGCCCGCAAGGCCGCCTAGCCAGGGCGAACGTCCCAACGTAGCCTCGGCCGGAGCAGGAGGCCGTCATGCCCAGACCCGTTCATTTTGAAATCCATGCTGAAGACCTGGATCGCGCCCAGCGCTTCTATGAGACCGTCCTCGGCTGGTCGTTCCAGGCCTGGGGCGACGGGTCCTACCGGCTGATCACCACCGGCCCGGACGAGGCGCCCGGGATCAACGGCGGCATGGTCAAGCGCATGGGCACGGTGGACCGGATGAGTCCCGACCCGGTCATCGCCTTCGTCTGCACCGTCGATGTGGACGACGTGGACGCCTATGTGGCCAGGGCGCTGGCGGTGGATGGCCTGGTGGCCGTGCCGAAGATGCCGGTGCCCGGCGTTGGGTGGCTGGCCTATGTCAAGGACACCGAAGGCAACATCTTCGGCCTGATGCAGAACGACCCGAGCGCCACCTAGCTGTTGTTTTGCGTCCGAGCGCCGCTGATCGCCGCCCCGGCGTTACGGTCGAGGCGGTAGTAGACCAGAGCGGACAGCAGGGTCGTCGCGCCGATCGCCAGATAGGGCAGGGTAAAGCGGTCCGGCGTCAGCACGCCGCCGCCCCCGCGCGCCAGGTGCAGCATCATGCCGCCGAAGCTGACGCCGAGGGCCAGGCCGATCTGCTGGCAAACCACCGACAGGGTTGACGCCTGGGCGATGCGGTCCTGCGGCACGTCGGCATAGGCGATGGTGTTGGTGGCGATGAACTGGCTGGAGCGCATGAAGCCCGACAGTCCCAGCGACATCATGATCAACCACACGGGCGTCGTCGCCCGGAAGAAGCCGGGCATGGTGGTCAGAACGGCGGTCAGGGCGACCAGCGTCAGCAGGGTCGCGCGAAAGCCCCAGCGGCGCAGCATCGGCGCGGCGAAGGGGCGCGAGACAAACACCCCCAGTCCGCCCGCCAGGGTCACTGATCCAGCCTGCAACGGTGTCCAGCCGAGGGCCACCTGCAGCAGCAACGGCATGAGAAACGGGCCGGCGCCGACGCCCAGTCGCATCAGCGTTCCGCCTAGCAGGCTGGCCCGGAAGGTCGGGTATTTGAGCAGGTCGAGATTGAGGATCGGCCGGACCTTGGTCTTCGCCAGCTTCAGATAGAGCCAGCCGCTGGAGACCGACACCGCGACGAGGCCGATCTGGGCCCACCAGGGGATCAGGCTCAAGCCCCCCGTCTCCGCGACCACGACCACGCCGGTGATGGCGGCGGCCGAGAGGACGAAGCCACTCCAGTCGAACGCGCCGGGGTCGAGGCTGGGCAGGCGCGGCACGAAGCGCAGCACGGCGATCATGCCCAGCAGGCCGATCGGAACGTTGATGAAGAAGATCCATGGCCAGTCCGCGACCGACAGGACAAAACCGGCCAGCGGCGGCCCGATCAGCGGCCCCGCCAGCGCCGGCATGGTGAACCAGCCCATGGCCCGGATCAGGTCGTGGCGCGGGGCCGAGCCGACCACGATCAGTCGCGCGACCGGCGTCATCAGCGCGCCGCCCGCGCCCTGGACGATCCGCGCGGCGACGAGTTCGCCCAGGTTGGTCGAAAAGCCGCAAAGAACCGAGCCGACGAGGAAAACGACCATCGCGCCCAGGAATACGCGTCGCGGCTGGAAGCGCTCGGCCGCCCAGCCGCTGATCGGCACGAACACCGCGAGCGCCAGGATGTACGAGGTCAGGGCGAGCTTGAGGTGGACCGGGTCGACATGGAAGGCCCGGGACAGGGTCGGCAGGGCGGTCGACAGGGCTGTGGAGTCGATGAACTCCATGAACAGCGCGCTGGCCACCGCGATGTAGGCGATGCGCGGCACGTCGCGGGTCTGCGCCGGCGGCGGGGGCGGCGCATCGGACGCCGCCGGCAAGGACTCTGGCTCTGGCACGCGCCGGTGTTAACGCCGCAAGGGTTCGGGCTTCAAACAGATTCCGGTCGGAAGGCCGAAATGCAGCCGGGCCGCGTCAGTAGGCGCGGGGCAGGCGCTGCTCGCGGCGCACCCGGGACTCGCCGCGGCCGCTCACCGTGAAGGTGACGCCGAAGACCGTGTCCTCGCGCGAAATGCCGTAGGCGCCGATCTCGCGGCGGGCGGCGCTGATGGCCAGTTGGCGCGAGTCCTTGCGCCAGCCGATGCCCAGCTGGGCCTTGCCGAACTCCGCCAGTTGTTCAACCGACCACCCGGCCGGCTTCCAGCCCGCCAGCGGATCGCGCAGCAGGTTGAGGCCGAAGGCTTTTCCCGAACCGGCGGCGAATACGAACCAGCGGCCCTTCTTGCCAACTCTCTGACTGGGACCAAGGCGGAGCGCGAGCCGCTTGATATCCAGCACGGGGCTGGCGTGGCGTAGCGACACCATCGGTTGGTTGAAGGCGTTCGAGGTGACGTCCAGCCCGGCGCCCGGCGCCGTCACGCTCTGGTCGCTGATCGTCATCATGAGGCGCGGCTCCGGGGCGGCCTCGCGTTGCGGCGCGGACGAGAAAGCGATGCGCGCAAGGGGCACGGCCAGCGGCGTCCGCGGCCCGGCGGCCGGCAGCTCCAGCTGGGCCAGTCTCGGCATGTCGGTCATCGGCGCGGCGCGGGAAAGGCGGATCGGTTCTGGCGGCGTCACCGCGGCCTGAACCTGTTGCGGACCTCCCGCCAGGGCGATCGGCGCGGCGTCTTCGGCCCATCGGCCGGTGGCGATCGGAGCGTCGGGATCGTCCGGGGTCCGTGCGGCTGAGCCGCCGAACGCATCGCCGACGCGGGCGCCCGACAGGAGCGAGTCGGAGCTTAGACCATCAGTCGCCGCGCTCATGCTGCTCGCCGCGCTGAAGGCGGCTGCCCCCAACACCGTGACTGTGAACACTGCCGTGGCCGTACGTGCGCGCATTACAAGCGCAGCTCCCCACTGCTCTCCCGTTCATGATCGTTAACCCTCGCGCGGCGACAAGCAAGCCCACTCGCGAGGCAAGCGATACGAAACTGTGGGCATTCGCCTGAATAACCCGACCCGTTTCGGGCTTTGGGGCCCGGTTGCAGCCGCTAATGGCCCGGGCGGGGCTTCACCACACGTGGCGGGAGCGGTTTGACGCAGGATCTGTCCGCTTTCTGGCCATGCTGGGGCAAAGGTTCTGACCTCGGAAACGAGATCAGGGCGCCGCGCTTCTGCTGCTGGAAACCGCTCGTCATGACCACGTCTCCCTGGAAAGCCTGCTGGATCCCGTCAAGCCGCGAATGCAGCCGGTTCGGGCGTTACCGTGACACTGACCTCAAGGTTTGCCCTGCCCGGATCGCCGAAGATCTCGCCGCTTACGGGCGCAGCCCCGCGCGGGGTGCGGGCGACAGCGACGCGGATGAGGTCGGCGGACTCGGCGAGGCCGTTGGTCGGGTCGAATTCCGTCCAGCCCAGCCCGGGCAGAAACACTTCCACCCAGGCGTGGGTCGAGCCGGCTGCCCGGCGATTGCCGCCGTTGACGTAGCCGCTGACAAACCGGGCCGCGTACCCCTGACGGCGCATCGCCTCGATCATCAGCCAGGCCAGATCGCGGCAGGCGCCGCTGCCGAGCCGCAGGGTTTCCTCGGGCGACTGAACGCCCTCCGCATGCCGCTGGCGATAGCCGAAGCCGTCGTGGATGGCGCTGGTCAGGCGGATCAGCATGTCGAGCGCGGTCTCGCCGGGCGCGCCCGCCTGGGACGCGATCCAGCGTGGCAATGCGTTGCCGTCGTCGGCGGTCGCGGGACTGATGAAAGGCGCAAGGACGCGGCGGTCCTCCGGTGCATAGTCCATCCGCGAGCCGGTGTGGGGATTGTCGGGCGTCAACGGGGCCGGGAAGCGCTCGATGACCAGCCGGCTGGTGATCGTCAATTCACGGCTCTCACGGCCCGGATCGAACAGGCAGACGCAGTTGCCGAGCGCGTCGTAGACCCAGCGGGTCTCGCCGGGCGGCGAGAACATCAGGCGCGCCTCGATGACCCGGATCGCGTGGCTGTCGCGCGGCCGCAGCATCAGCCGGTGCTGGCCGAACCGCACCGGGCGCTCGTAACGATAGCAGGTCTCGTGAAGGATGGTGACGCGGGCCATGCGTGCGATGAACCCGCATCCTCGCCAGGGGTTCCATCACATCGCGGCTGGCGGACCGGGCTCAGGGCAGGGGGTGGACGTAGACCTCGTTCCAGCCGATCCGGTCGCCGTCGAACGTGACCAGATCGAAGCCGCGCATACGGCCGGGGCCGTCCGGACCGGCGATGGTGCAGTACCAGCGGCCGCAGAAGCCGTTGTCGATCGCCCAGACCGTCTCCGGGTCGTAGGTCATCGGCGGGGTGGCGGCGAACAGGCCGGTCAGGTAGGCGCGCAGGGCGTCGTGACCGACGATGCCGGCGGCCGTCTGCGGGTCCTTGTAGGTGCAACCCGGGGCGTAGAAGCCGATCAGCGCCTCGACATCCCTGGCCGTCCAGGTGGCCAGCCAGCGGCGGTTGAAATCCTCGATATCCATCAGGCCTGCTCCAGAACGCGGGCGCGGTGCCCGGGGGTGAAGATCTCGGCGGGCAGGGTCTCGGGACCGGCCATGACGGCGAAACCATGCATGCCCAGCGTCGGGTCGTCATTGCTGCGTTCGAAGTGGCTGCGGCGGCGGGCCCTGGCCTCGGGTCCGAACTCCGCGTCGAGCGTCGCGGTCAGGGCGGCGCAGAAGCGCAGGCGGCGCATGCGTTCGGACCGCTCGGCGGCATAGTCGGCGAAGGCGGAGGATGACCAGTCGGTCCCGCCCGTCAGCACCTCGTGCACGGTCCGCGCGTCGCGATAGGTGATCGACTGGCCCAGACCGATGATCGGGTCGTTCCAGCCGGCCGCGTCGCCGATCAGGACGACGCCCTCGACGAACGGCTGATCGGTCCAGGTGTCGTTGTTGAAGAAGCTCAGCACGGGTCCGGCCGGCTCGCCGGAGACGACGGTCTCGTTGATCGGACTGCAGCTCACCCGAAAGGCGTTGAGAAACTTGCGCGGCCCGTTCGGCCCCGAGAAGCGCCGGCTCTGCTCCAGCGGATAACCGCCATAGAGGCGAACCTTGCCGTCGCCCTGCGGGAAGGCGAGGAAGTTGAAGTCGTCCTCAGTGCCGATGGCCTGCAGGTCGTCGGGCCAGTCCGGCGCCTGGTCGACCAGCATGCCGGCGAACCAGTGGTGCGGCCTGTCCTGGTGCAGGGTGATGCCGCAGGCCTCGCGCACGGCGGACGCGCGGCCGTCGGCGCCGACGATCAGGCGGCAGCGCACCGTGTATTCGACGTCGTTGTGCAGGTAGGTCACCGACGGATCGGCGCCGGGCGTGATCTTCGTCACCATCGCGCCGCGCAGGGTCTTCGCGCCGCGTCGCAGGGCCTCATTCAACAGGGTCTGGCAGTGGTGCGGGTTGCCAAGGGTCAACGGCCCGGGAATGTCGGCCGCGAACAGGCCCAACGGCAGGGTTTTGGCCTCTGCTTCCTGCGGCGTGCGGCTCTCATCATAGGTAACATGGCGGGTGACATAGTGGCCGCCGGCGTCGCGCAGGACGTCGAGTAGACCCATCCGGCGGACCTCGGTTACGCCCCAGGGCGCGATCCACTCGCCGCGGACCCGGTCCTGGTACACGTCGCTCTGCTCGAGCAGCAGCACGTCGACGCCCGCAGCGGCCAGGCTGGCCGCCAGGGCCGATCCGCCCACGCCGCCGCCGACGATGACCACGTCATGTCCGTCGCTCATGCCCGTTCCTTCAGTGTTCAAACCGGAAGGTATGCCCCGGGCGGGGCTTGGCAACCGTGACCTC
Organism: Caulobacter sp.; assembly: GCA_046598505.1. Classification (GTDB taxonomy): domain Bacteria; phylum Pseudomonadota; class Alphaproteobacteria; order Caulobacterales; family Caulobacteraceae; genus Caulobacter. The sequence continues at coordinate 10,181 of JBKJII010000017.1, forward strand.
GCGTCAGCCCAGCATCGGACCCATCGCGCCCTGGATCGCGGGCCGGTCGCGCAGGCGAAGGAGCCAGGCGGCCGTGGCGGGTCCGAGGGGCAGCCCCATGCGATCAGCGAACAACAGAAGGGGCGTGTAGCAAATGTCCGCCAGCGAGTAGTCGCCGGCCAGCCAGAGGGTGCGTTCCAGACGCGCCTCGAGCACCACCGCATGTCGTGTCAGCTCGTCACGGCCCCGCGCCCGGACCTCCGGCGTGTCGAGAAAGCCCATGGACGTCGGCCCGACCCACCGCTTCCACGAGGTCATCCAGTAGCCATTGCTCCAGCACATCAGCTGGCGAACGTCAGCCCGTCCCGCGGGGGAGGGCGGCATCAGGCGCGGCTGGGGATGGATCTCCTCAAGATATTCAAGGATCGCCGTCGACTCGGCGAACGCTCGGCCGTGATCCTCAAGAACGGGCGCCTGGCCAAAGGGATTGAGGGCGAGGAATTCAGGCTGGTGCGATGCGCCGCCGGGCAGGTCGATAATCTCCTCGTCACACGCCAGACCCTTTTCGGCGAGGGCGATGCGCACCCGCCAGGGCATGAGCGAGACTGGGTGCCAGTAGAGTTTCATCGGGCGGCGCTCCGTTGTCCCGGCCGATAGGTCTCGACGATGTTGCCGGCGAGTTGGGCCTCGGTGAACAGCACCGGCTTGAAGCGCTGGGCGGCGAACAGCGGGGTCTGGTCGGCGTAGTGGGGGGCCTTTGCATCGAGCGTCG
>JBKJII010000099.1:0-3262 GCA_046598505.1 Caulobacter sp.
CTTCTCGTTGCGCACCGCGTCCGGCTCGAGATCCGACGGGGGCTCCATGGCCACCAGGCAGAGGAGCTGCAGCATGTGGTTCTGCAGCATGTCGCGGATGGCGCCGTAGTCGTCATAGTAGGGCCAGCGGGCGCCGACCCCCTGAGTCTCGGCCACGGTGATCTGCACATGGTCGATGCTGCGACCGTTCCACAGCGGCTCGAACAGGGTGTTGGCGAAGCGCAGGGCGATCAGGTTCTGGACCGTCTCCTTGCCAAGATAGTGGTCGATGCGGAAGACGCGGGTCTCGGGCACCGCATCGGCGATGGCGGCGTTGATCCGGCGCGAACTTTTCAGGTCCCGGCCGATAGGCTTTTCCAGCACCAGCCGCGTGCGCTCGCCGGTCAGGCCGGCGCATTGCAGGGCCTCCGTTACCGGCGCGAACAGGCTGGGCGACAGGGCGTAGAAGAACACCAGATCGCCCGGCGGCCCGATGCGATCGGCCAGCACCCCGGCCCCCTCCGACGTGGCGGCATCGGCGGCGCAGTAGTCGAGCCGGGCGCTGAGCCGGTCCCAGCCCGCGACGTCGAATACGTCCCGCGTCTCAAGGTCGGCCTTCACCTCGGCGCGATAGCTGTCCGCGTCGCCCGCCGCACGGCCGACCGCGATGATCCGCAGATCCTTCGGCAGCAGGTGATCGAGCTCGAGGTGGAACAGCGAGGGCAACAACATCCGCATCGCCAGATCACCCGCGCCGCCGAGAAGGACGAGTACAGGAGCGGGTGCGGGCATGGGGACTCCTTCACGGGATGCCCTGTCTTAACCGGGGCGCGACGCTACGTCAGCGGTTGAAGGCCGGGAGGGTTCAAGTTTCATCCAATGAGCAAAGAAAGCGGACGCTCCAGCAGCCTGAAAGCCGGCGCGGGGAATGTCTGCAATGGGTGGGGAGCGGATGTACATCATGAGCACCAGCCGGATGACCTCTGGCGAGGAGTCAAACCAGCGGAATGGGTCGGTCGATTTGGCCATGCAGGCAGCCAATGGCGGCGCCGCGATGGCGTCATCCAACTTGAACTGACAAAGCCAGGGAAGGCCCAGGGGCCGTCAGCGCTCCGGCCCGGTCAACTTGTCAAAACCTGCCAGGCGGTACATTTGGTCTGACAAAGCCCGCTAGCGACGTCAGTTCCGGACAGGGATGATGACGGGGAGGGTTTCGTAGCCCTTCACGAACACGGAGTGGGTACGGTCAGGTTCGCGGGTGAGGCGAACTTCCGGGAAGCGGGCCAGGATTTCTTCCCAGATGATCGTGAGCTGCAGCTCGGCCAGGCGATTGCCGACGCAGCGATGGATTCCGAAGCCGAACGACAGGTGATTGCGGGGCCGTTCCCGGTCGATGATGTAGCTGTTGGGATCGGCGATCTGGCGCTCGTCGCGGTTGCCGGAGACGTACCACATGACGACCCGGTCGCCGGCCTTGATGGTCTTGCCGTGCATCTCGAAATCCTGGGTCGCGGTGCGCGCCATGTGGGCGAGCGGGGTCTGCCAGCGGATCGTCTCGGAGACCATCGAGGGGATGAGCGACGGGTCGGCGCGCAGCTTGGCGTCCTCCCCCGGATTCTTGTTCAACGCATAGACCGAGCCGGAGATCGTGTTTCGCGTCGTGTCGTTGCCGCCGATGATCAGCAGCACAACGTTGGAGTGATAGTCGGTGACGCTGAGGTTTCGAGTGGCATCGGAGTGGGCCATCATCGACACCAGGTCGAACTTCGGCGGGGCGTTGACGCGGTCGTTCCAGAGCTCGGTGAAACGGGCGAAGCAGGCGTCGGCCTCCTGGCGTTTGTGCTCCCAGCTCTTGGCTGGCCCGAAGCCCGGCGCATTGGTGAACATATCGGACCAGAAGGTCAGCCGGCGACGGTCTTCCTGCGGGAAGTCAAACAGGGTGGCCAGGGTCATGGCCGTCAGCTCCTTGGAGACCCGGTCGACCCAGTCGAACTCCTCGCCGATCGGCAGGCTGTCCAGAATCTTGCCCGCCTCGGCACGGATGGTAGGGGCCATGGCCTGCAGATTGGCCGGGGCCACGGCGGGGCTGACCGCCTTCCGCTGGACGTCGTGCCCAGGGGGGTCCATGGCGATGAAGCTGGAGCCGCGCGGGCGCTTGTCCGCCTCGTCCCTGGCCTCCCGCGTCTGCAGGACGATGCCGTCGGCGGAGGAGAACACCGAGTGGTTGGTGTCGACCGCCATGATGTCTTCGTAGCGGCTGATCGACCAGAAGCCGTCGTAAACTTCGCCGGGGGGCGTCCAGTGAACCGGCGCCTCACTGCGCAGGCGTTCGAACAAGGGCCAAGCGGCGTCGGCGGCGAACAGATCGGGTTGCGCCGGGTTCACCGCCTCGATCGGCGTGGCCCAGGCCTCGGCCTTCGCGGCGTTCTTGAAGGCGACCGAACCGTCGTCCATGAGGCTGCTCCTCCGTCCATGGTGGGCGGAATGGGACATCTCCGGACGCAGTTTCGCAAGGATTAGTTGGCGGCCACGGAATGGGCTTGGCCTCTCGGCCTCGAAGCGGATGCTGACAGGCTGGAGGCACAATTCCTCTCCTGGGGGAAAACCGGAACGCCTTGGCTCGGCAGCGGTGCTTTGCGTCATGCCTGACAACAGACGTTCAACCCTTTGCCGGCAAGCGGCCGCTGCCAAGGTCGGCAAGGGGTCGGAAGCGGTCGGTTCCGGCCGCCCGCAGTCAATGCCACGGCGCCTTCACCCGTCGATGCTTCACCCCGGCCGTCGCGCCGAGTGGCGGATCTGAACGACCAGCACCTGCTTCGCAGGAACCCGGTAGCGGGGAATGAAGGGCCGGACCGCAACGAGTTCTCGCAGCCCAGAGGCGGCCGGCCGACCGCAATGGGGGTGATCAGCGAGACTCTCTCCGGCCATCCACAGCGCCGCACTTATTCTTACGGCGGCCGGCAGACTGACCCCGGCGATGTGGCTGGCGATGGCGTCCAGATCAGCGAGTGCTGACCGCGACCAGATTACTTTAGCCACGACCTCGGCATCGGCCTGTAGTCAGGCGTTCCCCAGGTTTTCAGCCAGGCCGCGACCTCCTCGTGAGGAATCAGCCGCCCCGCCGCGATGTCCGTTTCAGCCTCCGCGTCCGCAGCAGCCTCCGCTTCCTCGTCGATCTCGTCGAAGAGATCGAACTCAAGGGCGGGCGTTTCCTCGAATCCGGGTTTGTCTTCAGCCATGCCGCAACCTTTGCGCGCTTATCGCGTGAAGTCAACCGAAATGC
>JBKJII010000124.1:0-6563 GCA_046598505.1 Caulobacter sp.
CCGGGACAGTCGTCGTCGAGCACGTAGAATCCCGCATCACTGCCGGCCATGCCCAGATGCGCCATCGGGTGCTCAATGGCCTCGACTGTCGTCTCGAACAGGTTCACGTCGCCGAGAAACTCGGCCACATAGCGGCTGTTGGGCGCTTCATAGACCTCTTCGGGTCGGCCGATCTGGACGATCTTGCCGTCGCGCATCACCGCGATCCGATCGGCCATGACCATGGCCTCTTCCTGGTCGTGGGTGACGATCAGGAAGGTCATGCCCAGCTCGACCTGCAGGTCCATCAGCTCGAACTGGGTCTCTTCACGCAGCTTCTTGTCCAGCGCGCCGAGCGGTTCGTCGAGCAGCAGCATGCGCGGCTTGCGGGCCACGGCGCGAGCCAGGGCCACGCGTTGCTTCTGGCCGCCCGACAGCTGGTCCGGCCGACGCCTGGCGAACGCCTCGAGCTTCACCAGCGCCAGCATCTCGGCCACGCGCGCGGCGATTTCCTTCTTCGGCATGCCCTCCTGCTTCAGGCCGAAGGCGATGTTCTGTTCGACGGTCAGGTGCGGGAACAGGGCGTAGCTCTGGAACATCATGTTCACGGGCCGCCTGTGCGGCGGGGCCCCGGCCAGGTCCTCGCCGTTCAGCGTGATCCGTCCGGCGTCCAGGCCCTCGAACCCGGCCAGCATGCGCATCAGCGTCGTCTTGCCACAGCCGGACGGGCCGAGCAGGGCGAAGAACTCGCCGGAATAGATATCCAGCGAGATGTCATCGACAGCGGCATGATCGCCGAACCGCTTGGTCACCTTGTCGAACCGCACCAGTGGTGTGGCGTTCGGGTCGTTCCACGGCGCGAAGCTGGACCGCACGGCGCCGATGTTGCGCCGAACCGGCTGACCGCGGGCGGGTTTGGCTGCGGGCGGCCGGCTCATCGACCGGTCATCACCCTGGTCCAGAGCCGGTTCACCTGCTGCAGCAAGGTCTGGTCCTTGGTGGTGGTCACGAACAGGCGGCTGAACACCTCCGGGGTTGGATAGACGTTGGGATTATTGCGCAGGTCCGCATTGACCAGCGCCGTCGCCGGCAGATTGGCGTTGGCATAGGCGGTGTAGTTCGACGCCTTCGCGATGACCTCAGGACGCATCATGTAGTCGAGGAATTTGTAGGCCGCCGCCTTGTTCGGCGCGTCCACGGGGATGGCGAACACGTCGAACCAGACCTGACTGCCTTCCCTGGGAATGACATAGGCGATCTCGACGCCGTTCCTGGCCTCCTCGGCCCGCGTGGCGGCCTGCAGGATGTCGCCGCTGTAGCCGATGGCGATACAGGCATCCCCGTTGGCCAGGGCGTTGATGTATTCCGACGAGTGGATCTTGGTGATGTAGGGCCGCAGCCGGACCATCAGGTCGGTCGCGGCTTCATAGTCGGCGATGTTGCGCGAGTTCGGGTCCTTGCCGAGGTAGTTCAGCGTCACCGCGTACATGTCCTCGGAGGCGTCGAGGAAGTAGACGCCGCAATCCTTGAGTTTCGCCAGGTTCTCCGGCTTGAACACCACGTCCCAGCTGTCGATGGTCACGCCGGGCAGGCGCCTGGCGATGGCGGCCTTGTTGTAGCCGATGCCCATGGTGCCCCACATGTAGGGCACCGTGTATTTGCCGCCCGGATCGAACGGCTCCATCCGGGCCATCAGGTCCGGCCAGAGGTTCCTGCGGTTGGGGATCTGCGTGAAGTCCAGCAGTCTGATGGCCTTGGCGGTGATGTAGCGCGGCACGTTGTGGTTCGACGGCGCGACGATGTCGTAGCCGGTGCCGCCGGTCAGCACCTTGGTCTCGAGCACCTCGTTGGAGTCGAAGGTGTCGTAGACGACCTTGATGCCGGTCTCCCTGGTGAAGTCCCCAAGCAGCGCCGGGTCGATGTAGTCCGACCAGTTGTAGATGCGCAGGGTTTCCTGCTTCGGGCCGCCGCAGGCCGCCAGCGTCAGCGCCGCGACGCCCAGAAGGGCCGCTGTCCAGCGCCGTGTATGACCCGTCAGTCCAGACATCCCGCGTCTCCCCAGAAGCTTCGGGTCCGTTATACGGCCTGACAGCGCACGGGAAAGCCCTTCCCCCGAGCGGGGGGAAGGGTTCCTTGGCGGCGTCCTATTTGGCGGCGGACTTGCCGAGCTTCAGTCCGGCGACCAGCGCCCCGCTGACCACGTACTGGATCAGCATTTAGGCCCCATCGATCGGGATCAGGCCGGGGTTGTCGTTACCGTAGATGAACCGCAGGGCGTAGGTCGACAGGGCGAAGAAGACACAGGCGAACAGGCCCAGTTTGGCTCCGCCCATCCAGCCGGTCTTGCCGGTTTTCACCGCCAGCCAGGACAGACCAACGGCGACGACCAGATTCTGCAACGCGCCGTAAAGGTAGGTCATGTTGCCGGCCCCCTCCATGCTGCTCTCGGCGGTCATGCCGCTGAGCGCCATCCATTGGGCCGAGAAGAGATAGGCGTACCAGGCCATGCCTAGGAGCTGGCTGGCCACGACGGCGGCGATGACGCCGATCCAGTTGATGGTCTTCATGGCGATTGTTTCCCCCAAGTCGCCGCGGGGATGTGGTGTCAGTCCCGGACGCCCCGCTCGCCCGGCTGCCCCTACGGTAACTGCGTTCGCCGAGTCGCCAAACTTCCCAAGTCCGGACGTGGCGGCTATAGCCCCGCGCCATGGCCCGCATCCTCATCACCTCCGCCCTGCCGTACATCAACGGCGTCAAGCACCTGGGCAACCTCGCCGGGTCGCAGCTGCCGGCGGACGTGTTCGCGCGTTTCAAACGCGCCCAGGGTCACGAGACCCTCTACATCTGCGCCACCGACGAGCATGGCACGCCCGCGGAGCTGGCCGCTGCCGAATCCGGCCAGGACGTGCGCGCCTACTGTGACGAGTGGCATGAGGTCCAGCACAGCCTTGGTCGTGGTTTCGGCATGAGCTGGGACTGGTTCGGCCGCAGCTCGAACCCGCCCAACCACCGCCTGACTCAGCACTTCTGCGAAGCGCTGGAGAAGAACGGCCTGATCGAGGAGCGGACCGACAAGATGGTCTACTCCGTTGATGACAAGCGTTTCCTGCCGGACCGCTACGTCGAGGGGACCTGCCCCAAGTGCGGCTTCGAGAAGGCCCGCGGCGACCAGTGCGATAATTGCGGCAGCCTGCTGGACCCGATTGACCTGATCAATCCGTACTCGTCCGTCAGCGGTTCGCGGAACATCGAGGTTCGCGACACCCGCCACCTCTACCTGCTGCAGTCGAAGATCCAGGACAAGATCCGCGCCTGGGTGGACTCGAAGGCCGACGGCTGGCCCGCGCTGACCAAGGGCATCGCCTACAAGCACCTCGACGAAGGGCTGATCGACCGGGGCATCACCCGCGACCTCAAGTGGGGCATCCCGGTTGTCAAGGACGGCGCGCCGAGGCCCGGTTTTGAGAACAAGGTGTTTTATGTCTGGTTCGATGCGCCCATCGAATACATCGGCGCGACGGTGGAGTGGTCCGAGGCGACCGGCTCCGACTGGAAGCGATGGTGGCGCAACGACGAGGGCGCGGCGGACGTCGAGTACGTCCAGTTCATGGGCAAGGACAACGTCGCCTTTCACACCGTCAGCTTCCCGGCCACCCTCATCGGCTCGGGCGAGCCGTGGAAGCAGGTCGAGCGGCTGAAGGCGTTCAACTGGCTCAACTGGTACGGCGGCAAGTTCTCCACCAGCGGCAAGCGCGGCGTGTTCATGGACACGGCGCTGGAGTTGCTGCCGCCCGACCTGTGGCGCTGGTATCTGACGGCCAACGCGCCGGAAGGCTCCGACTCCGCCTTCACCTGGGAGCAGTTCCAGTCCGCGGTGAACAAGGACCTGGCCGACGTTCTGGGCAACTTCATCAACCGCATCGTGCGCTTCAACGAGAGCAAGTTCGGTCCGGCTGTGCCCGCCGGTGGCGAGCCCGGCCCGCGCGAACAGCAGCTCTATGCCGATGTCGCCGCCCAGCTGGCGGTGCTGACCACCGAGCTCGAGGCCATCGAGGTGCGCAAGGCGGCCCAGGCCGCACGGGCCCTCTGGGTGCTGGGCAACGAGTACCTGCAGGACGCCGCGCCCTGGACGGCGTTCAAGACCGACGTCGACCGCGCCGCGGTGGTCACGCGCACGGCCCTGAACCTCGCCGCGCTTTACGGCCGGATCAGCGCGCCGTTCATTCCGTTCGCGGCCGAGGGCATCTGTGCGGCTTTCGGCGAAGCCTGGCCGCCGGCCTGGCCGTCGCAGGACATCGCCGCTGAACTCAGGCGTCTGGAGCCGGGCAGGGCGATCAGCGCGCCGGACGTGCTGTTCCCCAAGATCGCCGACGAACAGATCGCCGAATGGACGGAGCGTTTCGGCGGGGCCGACGCGGCGTAGCCGGGACCGCTCCGACGGCGGTTCGCGTCAGTGCTTGCGGATGCGCTCCGCCTCGGCGGGGCTGATGTCGAGCATGGCCGGCATCACGGCGTTGTACTGGTCGACCCGCTTGAGATCGACGAACACCTGGCGCGTGCCTTCCCACATCATGTGCAGCGCGACGTAGAGCACGATCAGCAGGCCGACGTAGCCGATCCAGCGGAAGCGGTGCAGCAGCTTGGCGATCCAGGTGGCCGCCAGGCCCATCAGGCCGATCGACAGCAGCAGTCCGAACACCAGCACGCCCGGATGCTCGCGGGCGGCGCCGGCGACGGCCAGCACGTTGTCCAGCGACATCGAAACGTCGGCGATGAGGATCTGCATGAAGGCGGTGGCGAACGACTTCTTCGGCCGCGCCCTGGGCTGGACAGGCGGGTCGCCGACGAGGGTCGCGCGGGCCTGTTCCTCGTCGTGCGTGGCCTGCTCGTGCAGCTCGCGCCACATTTTCCAGCAGACCCACAGCAGCAACACGCCACCGGCCAGCAGCAGGCCGATGATCGCCAGCAACTTGACGGTGATCAGGGCGAAGAGGATGCGCAGGACGACGGCGGCCAGCAGGCCCCAGAGAATGGCCTTCTTGCGGTCGGCCTCGGCCAGGCCTCCGGCGGCAAGACCCACGGCCACAGCGTTGTCGCCGGCCAGCACCAGGTCGATCATCAGGACCTGCAGCAGGGCTGCGCCCGCGCCGCCCAGATCGACACCCATCAGACTTTCGAACATGCGCGTCTCAATGCGTCAGCCGCCGACGCCATGCAAGGGCGCCGGCGGCTGATCGGGTCTGCCGGTCGAGCCGCCTAGTGGTGGGCGTGCTCGGGTTCCTTGTGGTGCTCATCATGGCCGTGCGCAGGGTCGTCGTGACCGTGCCCATGGTCGTCATGGCCGGCGGCGTGGTCGTCGTGGCCATGGCCATGATCGCTGCCGTGCGAGATGTGCTGGGCCGGCCCGTGACCGTGGTCGTCATGACCGTGGCCGTGGCCGTCGTCATGCCCGCCGTGATCGTCGTGGCCGTCCTCGTGACCATGGCCGTGTCCGCCGTGGCCGTCGTCATGACCATGGGTGTCGCCGTGGCCGGAGGTGTGCGCGGCGTGGTGGCCATCATGACCATCGGCGTCATGGCCGTGACCGTCAGCCGGGGCGTGACCGTGCTCGTCATGTCCGGCGGCGTGATCGTCATGGCCGTGGCCGTGGTCGTCGTGACCGTGCGTGTCATGCGACGAGGTGTGGTGGGCGCCGTGATCGTCATGGCCATGGGCGTGATCATCGTGGCCGTGCGCCGCGTGATCGTCGTGTCCACGGTCATCGTGACCGTGGTCGTCATGACCGTGGCCGTGATCATCGTGGCCGTGCGACGCCAGGGCGTAGCCGCCCGCAGCGCCCGCGGCGGCGGCGATCATGGGATTGACGTAGCTCGAGGTGTGGTGCGCCTCGGGCTCGGGCTCATTGACGCCGTAGTCCTGCATGGTGCGGAACTTGCGGCGGCGTTCGGCGCGGGCGCGGTTGGCGCTGGCGCCGCGGGCCAGCACGAGCAGCAGGATCAGGGCCAGCACGGCCAGGGCGCCGCCGACCATGTTCTCGCGGGCCACCTTGCCGACAACCGGCAGCGTGGGCTCGGGCACCCAGGGGAAGGCCAGGGCCTTCAGCGAGGGCATGGAGAACTTGGGCATCTTGAAGCCCTTGGCGGCCGACTTGGCGGCATCCACGGGCGCGGCGACAGCTTCCTGCAACGTGCCGACCGAGAAGGCCGTCTTCGGTTTGGCGCCGTTGAGCTCCAGACCATAGTCGGCCGTCAGCGGGGTCTTTTCGCCTTCGGCCGGCTTGACCTTCCAGGAGAAGGTGGTCGGCTTGCCGGCGGCGACCGGGGTGGTCTGCTGCCCGGGCGGGTCGATGGCGTAGCCGTCGCCCTTGAGGTTGGCGTAGGCGTTGACCTTCCTGGCGGCCTTGCCGAGGCCGAGCTTGGCGGCCTGTTCCTGGACCATGGCCAGCAGGTCGCCGGGCAGGGACAGGACGACATTGGCTTCCTTGCCGGCCTTGAGATCGGCAGGCACCGACAGCGATGCGCCGCGATTGATGCCGGCGGACACGGCGGCCTGAAGGCGCTGGGTCGGGTTCAGCTTGGGCGCGG
>JBKJII010000391.1:0-7215 GCA_046598505.1 Caulobacter sp.
CGGCGAGGCGGCCGACCTGCTGATCGTGGCGGCCCGCACGGGCGGCAAGCCCGGCGAGACTGACGGCATCACCCTGTTCCTCGTCGAGGGCGGCGCGGCGGGCGTCGCCCGCAAGCACCTGGCCCTGGCCGACAGCCGGGGCGCGGCGGAGATCACCTTCGCCGGCGCCCGGGGCGCGGTGCTGGGCGAGGTCGGCAAGGGCTGGTCCGTGCTGGAGCCGGTGCTTGACCGGGCCCGCGCCGGTCTGGCCGCCGAGATGCTCGGCAGCGCCCTGCAGGCCTTCGAGATCACCCTGGACTACCTGAAGACCCGCACCCAGTTCGGCCAGGTGATCGGCACCTTCCAGAGCCTGCAGCACCGGGCCGCCAAGATGTTCACCGATCTGGAGACCACCCGTTCCTGCGTGGAAGGGGCGCTGGAAGCCATCGACGCCGGGTCGGACGATATCCGCGCCGCCGCCTCGCTGGCCAAGGGCAAGGCCAGCGATCTGGCGCATCTGGTGAGCAACGAGATGGTCCAGATGCATGGCGGCATCGGCATGACCGACGTCCACGACGCCGGCCTCTATCTCAAGCGCGCCCGTGTCGCCGAGGCCCTGTTCGGCGGCAGTGGCTATCACCGTGACCGCTACGCCCGCATCGCGGGTTTCTAGGGCATGGAGGTCAAGGGGACGGTCGCCGTCATCACCGGCGGCGCCTCGGGCATCGGCTTTGGCATCGCTTCGGCGCTGGCCAAACGCGGCGCGAAAGTGGTGCTGGCCGACATCGAGGCCGAACGCGCTCTGGCGGCGGCCGAGACCCTGCGGGCGCAGGGCCTGGAAGCCACCAGCTGCTATCTGGACGTCATCGACCAGGCCAGCTGGGACGCCGCGGCGGACCTCGCCTTCGGTCACTGGGACCAGGCGCCGCAGTTGCTGTTCAACAACGCCGGCGTGGGCGGCGGAACCACCGTCCACGCCACACCTGAGCGCATCTGGGACTGGGTGTTCTCGGTCAACATCCGCGGCGTCTATCTGGGCGTGAAGACCTTTGCGCCCCGCATGCTTGAGAGTGGCCTGCCGGGCCGGATCATCAACACCGCTTCTGAGCATGCCCTCGGCATGCCGCCCACCCTGCGTGGGGGCGTGGTCGCCCCCTACACGGCGGCCAAGCACGCGGTGATGGGCTACAGCCTGTGCATGCGGCGGGACTTCGAGGGCACGGCCCTGTCGGCTGGCGTGATCTGCCCCGGACTGGTCGAGAGCGACATCTGGAACTCGTTCCGCAATCGCCACGATACCTTCGGCGGCGCGCGAGCGCGGGTCCTTGACGGTCCCAACCCCATGGCCCACGGCCTGCCCGCCGCCACAGCCGGTGAGCGGATCGCCGATCAGGTGGCCTCGGACGAATTCTTCATCTTCACCAACGGCCCCGACGAGGCCGAAGTGATCGACAGCTACCAGACCGAGGTGACCGCCGCGATCGCGGGGTTCCGGGAGAGGTACGGGGACTGACCCCTAACCCCGTCATGGCCCGACTTGTTCGGGCCACCCAAGCACTCATTGGCCGCCGATGATGCGCGGGTGTCGCCGCGCTCAGCCTTTCACCCTCCGTGTTCTTGGGTGGCCCGAACAAGTCGGGCCATGACGATGATTGAAGGTTTGGGAGTGGGAGCCTACAGCCCCACCTCGCTGCGATCCGCCTCGTTGAGCAGCGGCTCGCCTGCCAGGTAGCGGCGCAGGTTCTCCAGGAACAGCGCGTCGCCCCGGTCCGGCGCGGCATTTCCGGCGTTGGAGCAGTGGGCCGTCACCCGCACCTTGGGATGGTCCCAGAACCAGGCGTCGACCGGCAGGGGCTCGGTCTCGAACACGTCCAGCACCGCCATGGCCGGCTGGTCACGATCGAGGCCGACGCGCAGGGCGTCCTCGTCCACCAGGCCGCCGCGGGCGATGTTGATCAGGATGGCGCCGGGCTTCATCGCCTTGAAGAAGGCCGCATCAGCCATGCCGCGGGTCTGGTCGTTCAGCGCGCAGGCCAGCACCACCACGTCGGCGTCGGGCAACAGGGCCGGCAGATCGGCTGTCGGCCGCACGTCGGCGGCCAGCGCCTCCGGCGCAGGGTTGCGCCGGACCACGGTCAGGTGCGCGCCGAAGGGTTGGATACGTTTGGCGATCTCCGTGCCGATGCTGCCGAAACCGACCATCAGCCAACGGCTCGAGCCGATCTCGCGGAACGGCACGCGCTTCCAGTCATGCGCCGCCTGCGCCGCCGCCTGGGCGACGATGGGATGCAGCAGGCTCAGGGCGTGGCAGACGACATATTCTGCGATGGCCGGCGCCTGGGCGTTGCTCTTGCTCAGCCGCAGGCCCTTGGCCATCAACTGGGTGAAGAAGGGGTGGTCGAGACCGGCGTTGAAGGTCTGCGCCCAACGGCCCTTCGTCCCTTGCATGATGCGTCCGAAGAACGCCCCAAGCTGCCCTGAGGCGAACAGGTCCAGGCTGACCCAGTAGGCTTCGGGGTCCGCTTCGGCGATCACATCACCGGCGCGCTTCAGCACGCCCTCGCCGTCGACGGTGACCACGTCCAAACCGGCGGGCATCGCCGCCAGCCGGTCCTTCACCCGCCCGTAGGCGGCCTCGCTCATCATGACCTGCATGTCGCCAGTCTAGGCCGGACACGGCGGCGCGGTCGAGCTAGGGCAGCGCCGACGCTGCCGCGTGAAAGCCGACGATGGCGCCGAAGACGCCGAGGCCGAGGCCGCGCGACATCAGGTCCATGTCCATGGCGTTCTGGGCCATGAAGATCATCACCTTGCCGTCGGTCGGATCCGCCTGCCACCAGCAGCCGAAGGCGCCGGGCCAGCCGACCGTGCCGACGCCGCCCTTGCAGCGGGTCGCCGAGGCCTTGTCCGGGTCCAGCACCACCGCCACGCCCAGGCCAAATCCCTGCCCCGAGAACACCGGCAGACCGAAGGTCTCGGCGGCGGCGATCTGGGCGTCGGTGAGGAAGTTGGCCGTCATGCGCCGCAGCGTGCCGATCTTCAGCACCCTCACGCCATCGACCGCCCCCTCGCCGATGAACAGCCGGGCGAATTTCAGATAGTCGTCGGCGGTCGACCAGAGGCCCGCGCCGCCCGAGACGTAGGTCATGTCGGCCGGACGTCCGGCGAGGAAGGCTGACCCGTCGGCCGGGTGCGCCTGCCGCGCCTGCATCTGTCCGTCGCCATCAAAGCCGTAGATTGTCGCCCGACGTTCGGCCTGGGCCGGAGTCGGCACGAAGCCGGTGTCGGTCATGCCCAGAGGGCCGAAGACGCGCGCCGCCAGCACCTCAGCCAGCGGTCGCCCCTCCATGCGGGCGATCAGAAAGCCGAGCAGGTCGGTCGAGGCGCCGTAGTGGAACCCCGCGCCCGGCTGGTCGATCAGCGGCAGCCCGGCGAGGCGGCCGATCCAGGTCTCTGGCGGTACGACGCTGTCGATGTCTGCGCCGAGGGCTTCGCGGTAGGCGGCGGCGATCGGGCCTGTGTGGAAGTCGCCGTAGGTGACGCCGGACCGGTGGGTCATGAGGTCGAGAAAGGTGATCGACCGATCGGCCGCAACCGTGTCGTCCAGCGGTCCGTCCGGCGTCCGCAGGACACGCATATCCGCGAACTCCGGCGCCCAGTCGGTGATCGGGTCGTCCAGGTCGAAGCGGCCTTCGTCGTACAGGGTCAGGGCCGCGACCGAGGTCACCGGCTTGGTCAACGAGGCGATGCGGAACAGGGTGTCGCGGGTCATCGGCGCACCGGCCGCGATGTCGCGCAGGCCGAGCGCGGCGCTGTGGTTCACCTCGCCGTCCCGGGCTACCAGCGTCACGGCGCCCGCCAGCTGGCCGGCCTCGATTACCGATCTTATCGCGTCGTCCGCCTGCATCGCCCACCTATAATATAATAGGATTATTTAATAGGCGTGATATCGATAGGCGCCAACCCCGAGCGCGCATGTCGACGAAAACCTCTTCCTCCGCCAAAGGCTGGCCCAAGGGCGACAAGCGCGATCGCACGCGGTCAAGGTTGCTGGGCGCGGCGCTCGAGCTGACGCGGGAGCAGGGTTTCGAGGCGACCACGCTGCAGGCCATCGCCGCCCGCGCCAGCATGACCACGGGGGCCATCTACGGCAACTTCCGCAACCGTGACGCCCTGTTCATGGCCCTGGCGGAACGGCAGTGGGCCGCGCTTGCGCCCGACTTCCGGCCAGGCTCCAGCTTCGCCGAAAAGATGGAGGCCACGGCCGCCGCCCTGATCGCGGTCCTGCCCGAGCGACGCGACTCCGCCGTCGGCGCCCTGACCTTCCGGGCCTATGCCCTGCGTCACGAGCATGTCCGCCAGGACTTCCGCGACCGCATGGCCGAGGGCTACGACGCCGGGGCCGCCTGGTTCCGCTCGGTCGCCGACCAGGGCGATCTGCCGATGGACGCCGACATCCTGGTGCGGGTGATCAACGCCATGATCGAGGGCCTGACTTTCCAGCGGTTCCTGACGCCGGAACTCGTCCCGGACGAGGTCATCTACGCGGCGTTCGCTGCGCTGGCGGGCGGAACGCGTCACACATAGGCAGGAACCGCCCGCGCCGCGCCGGGTTCTCCCTTGCACGCTTTGTAGGGAGTACCGTCATGTCCACCGACATCAATGACCGCGCCGAGGTCGAGAAGCGCCTCTGGCACGAGGTCAAACACAGCCGCACCGTGATGCTCGGCGCCCATACCCATCCGCTGCAGCACTTCCAGCCGATGACCGCCTTTCACGAGCCCGAGACCGGCCAGGTGTGGTTCTTCACCCGTAGCGACACCGATCTCGCCCGGTCGATCGCCGAGGGCAAGCCGGCGATGATGGTGATCCAGACGAAGGACTTCCAGGCCTGCGTCGGCGGCGACCTGACGCTGCAGCACGACCCGGCCCGGATCGAGAAATACTGGAACCCGATGGTCGCCGCCTGGTATCCGCGGGGCAAGACCGACCCGGCTCTGACCCTGCTCTGCCTTGACGTCGCCGACGCCCAGGTCTGGATCAGCGACGCCAGCGCGGTGAAGGTCGTCTGGGAAGTCGCCAGGGCCAACGCCACCGGCGAAAAGCCGGACATCGGCGCCAGCCGGCGGATCGACCTGAACTGACGCTCATTGTCATCACGGACGGCCGAAGGCCGATCCAGGATGACAGAGGGTGTTGGCGCTACCCCTTCTTCACGAACGGTTCCGGCGCGCGGCGGCCGCCTTGGCGCTCGAGCATCCAGCCGGGGTACTCGGGCGGGAGCTTGCTGGCCGCGTCGAGGGCGGCCATCTCGTCCACCGTCAGCTCGATCTCGGCGGCCCCGAGGTTGTCATCGAGCTGCTCGACCGTCTTGGCCCCGATGATCACGCTGGTGACGAAGGGCTTGGCCAGCACATAGGCCAGGGCGATGCGGGCGACCGAGACGCCGCGCGCGTCGGCGATGAGCTTCATGGCGTCGACGCAGTCCCAGGCGCGGTCCTTGTTGACCGGCGGAAAGTCGAAGCTGATCCGCCGGGCGCCGTTCGGACCCGCGCCGTCGCGGGTGAACTTGCCGGACAGCAGACCGCCGGCCATCGGCGACCAGACCATCAGCCCCATGCCCTGGTCCTGCATCATCGGCACGACCTCGCGCTCGAGGTCGCGGCCGGCGATGGAGTAGTAGGCCTGGACCGTCTCGAAGCGGGCGTAGCCGCGATGCTCGGCGATGCCGTGCGCCTTCATCATCTTCCAGGCCGGCCAGTTGCTGCAGCCGGCGTAGCGGACCAGGCCCTGACGCACCAGGTCATCGAGCGCCCGAAGCGTCTCCTCGACCGGCGTGACCGTGTCGTTGGCGTGGATCTGGTAGAGGTCGATGTAGTCGAGATCCATGCGCTCGAGGCTGGCCTCGATGGCGTCCATGATGTGGCCGCGCGAGGCGCCCTTGTCGTTCGGACCGCGGCCCATCTCGCCGAAGCATTTGGTGGCGATGACCACGTCGCTGCGTTTCACGCCGAGATTCTTCAACGCCTGGCCGACCATCTGTTCGGACTGTCCGGCGGAGTAGACGTCGGCCGTGTCGATGAAGTTCACACCGCTGGCCATGGCCCGGCCGATCATGTCGTCGACGCCCTGCTGGTCGACCGCGCCGATCGCGCCCCACATGCCGGTGGCCTCGCTGGCGAAGGTCATCGCGCCGAGACAGATTTCCGAGACGTAGAGACCTGTGCGGCCCAGTTGCCTGTATTTCATGTCGATCCTCGTATTTTCTCGCGCCAGGCGCGGCTTCGGAAATCTTCTGTATGTCGGAAACCCGACAGTTGTGACGGCAGTCAGGTCAAATGGCGCCGTTAGTCTATGTCATCCAGGCGACGGTATTGCCTGCAGCGCTCGATAGTTTGCAACCCTCGTCCGATACCGGCGTTTTCATTTGCCATGACGAGTCCTTTACCCTTGAAAAACCGCCTGCTCGCTTCTCTGTCGCTGGCCGACTTTGCTGTGTTTTCGCCGCAACTGACCCTTGTCGATATGGACAAGGGTCGCCTGCTCTGCGACCCCGGCGACCCCATCGAGACTGTATACTTCCCGCACGACTGCTGCATCTCGTTGATGACCCTGATGGAAAACGGCGCGGCCGTAGAGTCCGCGACCATCGGTCGTGAGGGTGCGTTTGGCCTCCAGGCGGCGGTAGCCCCCCGCGAGGCCATGTCACGGGCAATCATCCAGGTGCCTGGCCGGGCGTCGAGGATATCGGCGCATGCGCTGGCGGAAGGCTGCAAGCGCGCGCCGGCCATGCTCTCGCTCATCGACCGGCACAGCGACGCCCTGTTCGGCCACGCCATTCAGTCGGTCGCCTGTAACGCCCTGCACGGCGTCGAGGCGCGCTTCTGCCGCTGGCTGCTGACCTGCCGCGACCGGATCGACAGCGACACCGTCAGCCTGACGCAGGAGTTCCTGGCCGACATGCTCGGCGTTCAGCGCACGACCGTCACCGCCGTCGCCGGCGCGCTGCAGACCCGCGGCCTGATCCGTTACCGGCGCGGCATCGTCGACATTCTCGACCGGGCCGGCCTCGAGGCCGCCGCCTGCGAATGCTACGAGACGGTCAAGCAGAACTACGAACGCCTGCTGCCGCTGCCGTCCGCCCGGCGCGACTAGGCTGCAGCCTGCGCCCTTTGGCTGACCTCCTCCGCCTTGCGGCCGTTCAGCTCGACCATGTGATCGAACACCGCCTCGAAG
>JBKJII010000404.1:0-2555 GCA_046598505.1 Caulobacter sp.
CGGGACGCCTGATTGGAGTGGGAAGCCTAGACGCTCGCGCCGCGCCCGCAAAGCCTTGCCGTGACCGTGGCGTCGTCACTCCTCGCGTCAGGCCGCGCTCTCCCGGCGGTCAAGGGAGGTGAGGATGAATTCGGCCAGACGTTCGGCCGCGGGGGGAATCGCGGTCGACGCCTTGAGCAGGGCAATTTCGGCGTCTGCCAGCGCGGGCAGGGCTCCGGAAAGCACCGTCAGGTCCGGAGGGACCATTTCTCTCGGCAAGACGCTGACTCCGAGACCGGCCCGGAGCGCCGCCAGTTGTCCCGAAAGCGAGGGGCTGGTGTAGGCCGGCCGCCACTCAAACCCCGCAGCCTCGAGCGCGCTGATTGCTCGCTTGCGGTAGACGCAGGGCGACGGGGCCACGACCAGCCGGGCAGGGCCTTCCTGCACGACATCCGGGTCCAGACCCACCCAGACCAGCGGCTCGCGCCAGACCCGGAGGCCGAGGTCCGGACCAAGTGGCTCCCGTTTGACGAGGGCGATGTCCAGCGCCCCGCTCCTCAGCTGTTCCAGGAGGTTCAGGGTCAGATCACAGGTGACCGACAGCGCGATCCGGGGGTGCGTCCGGGCGAAGGCGCCCAGAACACCGGGCAAATGGAGGGTGGCGAAGTCCTCTGGCGCGCCGAGACGGACTTCGCCCTCCACATCCTTCGCGGCGAGGCCAGCAACGATGTCGTCGTTAAGGCGCAGCAGGCGCCGCGCCATCGGCAGGAGTGCTTCGCCCTGGCTGGTCAGCACCACATGCCGCGGATTGCGCGACAAAAGCGGGTTTGCCAGCTGCGTTTCCAGTCGGCGGATCTGCAGGCTGATGGCGGACTGGCTACGCCCCAGGCGTTCACCGGCGCGGGTGAAGCTCCTGGCTTCGGTCACCGCGACAAACGCCCGAACGAGATCGATATCGAGGTTGGTCAGTCGTGGCATCTCGAACCATCATTTACGTTACAAATCATTTGAATGACCATAATTAACAATCGGCATGCCGCAATCCACCCTAGACCGGCGGCCCCGGCGGATTCACATCGGGACCTGTCCGGAGCGACCCTATGCTTGATCCCCTGTTCACCGCCCTCGCATCGGGCGGCGCAAACCTGCTGCAGCCTGCCGTGCTGTTCTTTCTGCTCGGTGCGCTCGCAGCTCTCGCACGCTCGGATCTGGCACTGCCGCGCGACGCGGCGAAGATGTTGTCGCTGTTCCTGATGCTCTGCATCGGCTTCAGGGGCGGGGTCGAGGCTCGGGCGCACGGGCTTGACGCCGACTTCATGCGGGTCGCGGCGCTCGGCCTCGGGCTCAGCCTCGCGCTTCCGTTTCCCGCCTTTGCCCTGTTGCGGCGAACAGGTGTTGATCGGCTGACGGCGGCGGCCACAGCCGCACACTACGGATCGGTTTCGGTGGTGACCTTCGCGGCCGCCCAGAGCTACCTTTCCAGCCAGGGTGCTGCGCCGGACGGCTTTATGTCCGCCGTGCTCGCCATTATGGAAACGCCTGCAATCCTTGTCGCGGTATGGATCGCGACCCAGGGTCGTGGTGACAGGCCCATCCCGGAGACGACGACGCCGGTCTGGCGGGAGGTCTTGTTCAACGGCGCCGGCGTTCTGCTGATCGGTAGCTTCCTGATCGGGCTGGTGACAGGTCAGGCCGGTGAGACCCGACTGCACGTCGTGATCGGTCCCGTGTTCCAGGGCGCGTTGTGCTTCTTCCTGCTGGACCTCGGGGTCACGGCCGCGACCCGCTGGCGTGAGGCCGGACGCATTCCGCTGCGGGTTCTTGCGCTGGGTGTCGTCCTGCCGCTGTTCGGCGCCTCCGTTGCTGGTGGCTTGTCAATCCTGGCCGGACTGTCACCGGCCAACGCCACGGCGCTGATCGTGCTGGCGGCTTCCGCCTCCTACATTGCCGCGCCGGCAGCGATGCGGCTCGCCCTGCCTCAGGCGGACGCGGGCCTGTACCTCACCTTGTCGCTCGGCGTTACGTTTCCGTTCAACCTGGTAATCGGCATTCCGCTCTACCATACCGTCATATCCGCTCTGATGCGGTGAGCGGCATAACAGGCTCGGCCGGTCCCGCTGATGGGAACGGCCACACGAATTGGAAGGTGGAGGGCTTCTTTTGGCAGGCTCCCGCAATCTTGCTGAAGAAACGGGGGAGCCTCGGCACACATGGCGCGAAGTCGGGGGATTCTGTTTGCAGGCTCCCCCGGGGCCCAGCCTGAGGATCTGAACCCCCAGGACTTTAGTCCGAGTGCGCTAGCACCGCATTACGCGGCGATCGCATACTCTTCAGCGAAGTTATCGTTCGCAGTTAGTTTAATGGCCCGAAACGGTGAGCCACGCCGGGACAAAGCTACGCCTTTAGACGTCTGTCGATGCTGATCGGCCCCATACTTCCGGCGATAACCCGAAGAAGGAAATGGTGGAGCCGCCGGGAATCGCACCCGGGTCCAGTCCGGTTATTACGCGCGCGTTTATGTCCATAGCCCGGGCAAGCCCGAACCCTCCCAATATAGGGGCGATTGGTTGCGGGGG
>JBKJII010000185.1:0-12486 GCA_046598505.1 Caulobacter sp.
GTCCACATCGAGGGCACGCTCCGTCTGGCGGCGGGAACAGCGCCAAGCCCGGACATCTTCATTCATGCGGCGACCATTCGGGCCGAAAATGTCCGCGGCCCTGACGTGCTGCTGCTGATCGAGATCGCCGACAGCTCGTTGTCGCGCGACCTGCGAATGAAAGCGGCCCTCTACGCCCGTCATGGCGTTCCCGACTATTGGGTCGTGGACGCGACCGGCCGACGCCTCTTCGTCCATCGGCAACCCACTTCGAGCGGTTATGCCGAGGTCAGGCAAATTTCCTCTGGAGACAGTGTGGCCCCTCTGGAGTTTCCCCGGTTCCTGTTCCGGGCAGACGAAATCCCGCCCGCCTAGCTGATCCCCGTCAGCCCGCTGTCCACGGCCAAAATCTGCCCCGTCACATAGACGCTCTCGTCGCTCATGAAGAACAGGGCGGCGTAGGCGATTTCCCAGCCGGTGGCCTGGCGGCCGAAGAACTGTGGCGCGGTGCCCCGGCTCGGGCGGCCCTGGGTGGCGCGCCGGCCCAGCGGCGTGTCGACCAGCCCCGGCGCGATGACATTGGCCCGCACGCCCTTGCGGCTGCCCTCCAGCGCCACATGGCGCATCAGCCCGCCCAGCGCCGCCTTGGACGCGTCGTAGGCCGGCAGGCGCGAGCCGGCGACCAGGCCGGCGATCGAGGAGATGAAGATCACCGAACTCCCCTCGGCCAGTATCGGCAGGGCCTCGCGGCAGCAGAGCATGGGCCCGCGCAGATTGACGCCCAGCACCTTGTCCCACTCGTCGGCCTTGACCGCGCCCAGCCCCAACCCGCCCACGCCGATGCCCACGTTCAGCACGAGGCCATCGAGGCCGCCCAGCTGATCCGAGGCCTCGGCGACCATGCGGACGACGTCCTCTTCCCGTGCAATGTCGGCCTCGATGACCCGCCCGACGCCGCCGCTGGCGGTGATCAGGTCGACCGTCGCCGCGGCCGCCGTGCGATCCCGGTCGGCCACGGCGACCTGGGCCCCTTCCCGCGCGAACAACAGCGACATGGCCCGGCCGTTGCCCACCGGGTCCGTCTCGGCGTCGACCACCTGCTGTCCTCCGCCGACCACGAGAATACGGCGTCCGTTCAGCCGGCCACGCCCGGGCGCCTCGCCCAGGGATTCGGCGCTATATGGCCGCACGTAGGGTTGTTTCTCGCTCACGATCGTTGCCGCCCCGTTGTTTTGCCCAGACTAGGCAGAGGGTCGGCGGTCGTCCACGCTGGTCGTCCAGAGGGCGTCAGGCCCGGCGCGCCGGCCGGTTGAGTGCGTTGACGATGAACATCAGCAGCACAATGGCGCCCGCCGAGATGGGCAGCGCCACGGTGAAACCCGCCAGGGTGACCGTCGCGGCCTTGAACGCCTCCCACCAGCCGAGGCCGAGGGTCTCGTTGAAATCGGACATCCAGAAGGCCGCGATCAGAACTGCCAGCAGCATCCAGCTGACCCAGCCGAGACCCCGGCCGCGCTTCAGGCGCTCCTTCTCGACCCGCTCAAGGTGGGAGGGCGGTATTCCGTGGCGCGCCTCGATGTCCTTCTGCAGGGCGTTGGCGGCCATCAGGTGGCCCTGCCAGAGCATGTCGACCAGGTCAGGCAGCACCGGCAGCGGGACGCCCGACATCAGGACGTCGATGCCGAGGACGCCGGCCATCTTGGCGAAGGCTGTGAAACTCGCGCCCGAGCGCACCGCCAGATACAGCAGGTAGACCGCCGCCCCGCCGCTGTAGATCAGTCCGGCGCCCGGGATCCAGGCCAACAGACCGTCGAGGCCGACGCCAAACGGGCCGAAGCCGATCACCCTGTCGGACAGCTTTTTGACCGTCTCGGCGGACTTCCAGGCGCTGTGGGCGATGTCCCTGCTCATGGGACGCTAACCTAGGTCGGCAGAACAAGGTTCCGCTAGGGGGAAACTGGAAGGGACCGAGGGGACTGGACTAGCTGTCCCTCGGGACTGCTTGTCCTGTCCCTGCCAATTTCAGACCTTCGGCGGCTTGCCGAGGAACACCACCCGGCGTTTTTCCTTGCCGGCGCGGACGCGGGCCATCAGGTCGCGATACTCTGAAGAGCTCTGCGCCTGTTCGCGGCTGCCCTCGAAATAGATCGTCTCGTCCATGTGGCGCAGCAGCAGGTCCGCCGCCCATTTGTGGCCGGTGAACAGGGCGTCGATGATGCCGCCGGCTTTCGGGATGAACGGCGCCAGGGTGTCGACGGCGAGGATCAGCGCCATCTCGGCCACGACCATCGGCGCGGCGCGGGCGCGGACGGCGTCGATGCACAGCACCAGCCCGGCCCCGCCGCTGTAGAGGCCGCCGGCCCACGGCACGAAGCCCAGCAGGGCGTCCAGACCAAAGCCGAACGGCCCAATCTTGACGATGCCGTCGGACATTTTCTTGGTCCGGTCGATGCTGTTCTTGATGTTGTGCAGATCGAGGTGCGATCGGGCGAGGAACATCACGGCGTCTCCCGACGGCACAGGGAGGACCGTCGCAGAGCCGCACTCTGCAATATGCGTGTGATCTCAGGAAGGGCGCGGACGTACTTTTCACGCAACGACGGCTGCGTTTGCGTCCTTATTTCGCCTGTCAGGAGAACCCTCGCCGTTCCACGCGTTTAGCCTTAATAGTCGGGGGTCGTCTTGCTG
This sequence comes from Caulobacter sp., assembly GCA_046598505.1. Classification (GTDB taxonomy): domain Bacteria; phylum Pseudomonadota; class Alphaproteobacteria; order Caulobacterales; family Caulobacteraceae; genus Caulobacter. The sequence goes on from JBKJII010000185.1 coordinate 2,668, forward strand.
GAGTCGCGAATGCTGATCACGACCACCCCGTTCATCGAGGGTCGGCCCGTGAAGGAATACAAGGGCGCCATCTACGCCCAGGCGATTCTGGGCGCAAACGTCGTTGTCGACCTTCTCGGCGCTCTCCGCGACTTCATCGGCGGACACTCCAGGTCCTATGAACGCGTGCTGTCCCGCGCCCGCGAGGACGCCATGAAGGCGCTGGAGAAAGAAGCCGAGAAACTCGGCGCCAACTGCATCATCGCGGTCGATCTCGACTACAACACCGTCGGCCCGCAGGCCCAGATGCTGATGGTTTCGGTTTCGGGAACGGCCGTCGTCATCTAGACCGGGCCGGTGAGCCAGATCCCTGCCATCGCAGATCTTGAACCCAGGTTGCTGGCCGGCGACCGCGCCGCATTGGCCCGGGCCATCACCCTGGTCGAAAGCCGTCGCGCCGATCACCAGGCCACCGCACGCGCCCTGCTCGAACAGCTGATGCCCCACACTGGCAGGGCGCAGCGTATCGGCATCACCGGCGTCCCCGGCGCCGGCAAGTCGACGACCATCGAGGCGCTGGGCTGCAATCTGACCGCCGCCGGCCACAAGGTGGCGGTGCTGGCTGTCGATCCCTCCTCCAGCCGCACCGGCGGCTCGATCCTCGGCGACAAGACGCGGATGGAGCGGCTGTCGGTCGATCCGAACGCCTTCATCCGCCCCTCCCCCTCTGGCGGCACGCTGGGCGGCGTCACACGCAAGACCCGCGAAGCCATGCTGCTGTGCGAGGCGGCCGGCTTCGATGTGGTCATCGTCGAGACCGTCGGCGTCGGCCAGTCCGAGACTGTTGTGGCCGATATGGTCGACATGTTCCTGGCTCTGCTGATCCCGGGCGGCGGCGACGAGCTGCAGGGCATCAAGAAAGGTCTGATCGAGATCGCGGACCTGATCGTCATCAACAAGGCCGACGCCGATCCAGAGCGCGCTGAGCGATCCGCACGCGAATACCGCACGGCGCTCCACATCATCACCCCCGCCTCGCCCGACTGGACGCCGCCGGTGATCACCGCGTCAGGACTGAAGAACGATGGCCTGGACCGTCTGTGGAGCCAGGTCGAACGTCATCGGGAGGTCATGGGCAAAAACGGTGAGCGGGCTGCCCGACGCGCGGCCCAGAACGCGCGCTGGATGTGGGCGATGGTGCGCGATCGCCTGGAAGAGGCCTTCCGCAACCACCCCGACGTCGCGGCCCAGGCGCAGGACCTGGAGCGCGCAGTGCGCGAGGGCCGATTGCCGGCATCGGCGGCAGCGGACCGCCTGCTCCGGGCTTTCGGCCTTTAAGCGGCCGCCAGGCGCGTGGCCTGGGCGATCCAGGCCTCGCGGACGATCCGGCCCATCAGCTTCATGTCCTTGTCGAACCGGGCGACGTCCTCGTCAGTCCAGGCCGCGATGTCGGCGAAGCGTGTAACGCCGCGCTCGGCCAGCGACGCGGCCATCTTCGGGCCGATGCCGGTCATGACGGTCAGATCGTTCGGAACAACCGGCGCCACGGGTTCGGGGACAGCGGCGGCGAGGATTTCCTGCACGGGCTCGGGCGCGGCCTCGACCACCAGATCGACGGCCTCTTCAACAGTCTCGGCGGCGGCTTCGACCACGTCCACTGTGGCTTCGGCGACAGCCTCGACCATCTCGACGACGGGCGCAGCGAGCTTTTCGGGGATCTCGAACAGGGCTTCCAGGTTGGTCGGCTTGAAGAAAGTCCGGCTCCAGTACCAGGCGGCGCCCACGGTGGCGGCGCCGGCGAACATCAGCCAAAGCGGCGAGAACGCGCCCACAGGCAGGCTGAGCATCTTCTGGGTGTCGGCAGTCGGGAAAGCGGGCTTGTCCATCAGGGTCTCCGTGGCGCGGCCAATTGTGCAGCGCAGCATATCACGGAATTTCATTTCGCAAGTGCGAAAGATTCGTTACGCCCCTGAATGCCAGACCTCGGCCTTGCCACCCGCCTCGCCCAGCCTGGAGACGGCCCAGTCGGCGGCCGACAAGAGGTCGCTTTCAAGCCCATCCGGCGCGTTGGCGATGACCATGGCGCAGCCGTTCATCTTCATCGGATCGGCGAGAGGCCTTAGTCGGGCCTCGACCACAAGCAGGTCATCGCAAGCAGGCTCAACCGAGCGAAGGACCCTGTCGAACGTCTCCAGATCCTTGAGGGGCAGCCAGACGGCGACACAGGCCTGAGGATCCCGCAAGAGCACCGACGTCATCGTGCCGGCGATCCGGGCGTAGTCGTCCCCGCGCTCGAACGGCGGATCGATCAGCACAAACAGCCGCCGGCCCTTGCCGGCCTCATGCTCGGCCAAGGCGTACCCGTCTGTCTGCTCGGCCTTGGCGCCCCTGAACGGCGCAAGCGTCTCCCGCAACAGCGCGACATCATCTTCACGGATCTCGCAGGCGACATAGCGGTCGCCGCGGCGCAGAGCAGCGGCGATCAGGCTCGGCGAGCCCGGATAGAAGCGCAGGCCGCCATCGGGATTGCCCGTTCGCACAGCAGCTTTCAGGACGTCGAAGGCCGGCGGCGCGTCGTCAGCGCCCATGAGACGGAAAATGCCCTGCGCCGCCTCGCCCGTGCGCCTGGCCAACTCGCCCTCCAGGTCGTAGCCGCCGGCGCCGGCGTGGGTATCGACGATCACCAGCGGCGCGGCGTCGGCCATCAGCGCGCTGAGCAGCGAGGTCAGCGTCGCGTGCTTGACCAGATCGGCGAAGTTTCCCGCGTGAAAGGCGTGGCGATAGTTCATCTCGTCTCTCTAGCGCATGCTGGCCGTGGCGCTAGGTTGGTCTTCATGTGCAACACCTTCCTCAGTCCGACCAAGCCCGAGCGGGTGGAATGGGCCTTTTCCCAGGTGCGGATCCCGATCCTGTGGCCGGAAAAGCCGATGCCCAATCGCGGGATCACCGGGGACATCCGGCCGACCGATCCGGCCTGCATCGTCCTGCCGGAGGGCGATGGCGGGCGCATGGACTGGATGGCCTGGGGCTTTCCCCGCGACAAGGGCGGGCCGGTGATCAATTTCCGCACCGAGGGGCGGACCTTCAGCCGCGCCACGCGCTGCCTGGTCATGGCCGCGGGCTTCTACGAGACCACCGATCCGGTGCAGCCAGGTCAGAAGCGCAAGGACTGGTGGCTCTTCAGGACGCCGGGGATCGAGGTCTTCGCGCTCGCCGGCCACGTGCGCGGCGAGCAGTTCACGGTCCTGACCTGTGAGCCTGGTCCAGACATTCAGCCCTATCATTCTCGCCAGCCTGTCTGCCTGCTGCCGGACCAGTGGCGGGACTGGCTGGCCGGCGCGCCGGAGGCCGACCTGATCGGCCCCAGCCCGGCCGGGACGTTCACCGTCGCTCCCAGGCCGACCTCGGCGGATTGACTCCCGCCTGATGTTGAGAACAAATTGGGAACATTGAGGTTCCCATGGACGGCTCTCCGATTGTCAGCGAACGGCTTCACGCGGCCGAGGTCGTGCTGGGCTGGCCGGTCGCTGCGGCCTTGCAGGCGGGCATGCATCTGCGTGCGCGCTGTCTGAATCCGCGCTGTCAGCGGGTTTCGGTGATCGACGCGGGCTGGTGGATGGCCGGTCATGGCGCCGACGAGCGCCTGCATATGCTGGGCCGGCGCATGCGTTGCTCGGTCTGCGGCGCGCGGGAAGCGGGCATCGAGGTCTGGGGCGGGCCTCAGCCACGGTCGAGCACCTTGGGCCCCTACCCCTTCCGCTGAGTCGGATAATCTTCGCCCTGCCGTTGCGGCGCCCGGCTTTTTGGTCTGGCACGAGTTTGGCGGGCAGCTAGACTGAACGCAGATAACCTTGAATGAGGTCCTGGGAGGGACACGACATGGCCGCCGCCAAGATGCGCTTCGGGGCTTTCATCGCGCCCTTCCATCCCCTTCGCGAGAATCCCACCCTGGCGCTCGAACGCGACCTGGAACTGGTCCAGCACATGGACCGTCTGGGCTATGACGAAGCCTGGATCGGTGAGCACCATTCGGCAGGCTACGAACTGATCGCCAGCCCCGAGGTGTTCATCGCCACGGCGGCCGAGCGCACGAAACACATCCGCCTGGGTACGGGCGTGGCCTCCCTGCCCTATCACCACCCGCTGATGCTGGCCGACCGGATCAACCAGCTGGACCACATCACGCGCGGGCGGGTGATGTTCGGCGTCGGGCCGGGCGCCCTGCCCTCCGACGCCTTCATGATGGGTATTCCGGTCTCCGCCCAGCGTGACCGGATGGACGAGGCCATTGACGTGCTCGTGCCGCTGCTGCGCGGCGAGCAGGTGAGCAAAAAGACCGACTGGTTCGACCTGAACGAGGCGCGTCTGCAGATGACGCCCTACAGCCGCCCGTCGGTGGAGATCTGCGCCGCCAGCCAGGTCTCGCCGACCGGCGCCACGGCAGCCGGCCGTCACGGCCTGGGCCTGCTGTCGATCGGCGCCACCCAGTCCGGCGGCTTCAACGCCCTGTCCTCCAACTGGGCCATCGCCGAGGAGAAGGCCAGGGAAAGCGGCCAGGTGATGAACCGGGCCGGCTGGCGCCTGGTCGGGCCGATGCATATCGCCGAGACCCGCGAACAGGCCCGCGCCGACGTGCGCTTCGGCCTGGAGGACTGGCTGTACTATTTCCGCGAGGTCGCGGCCCTGCCGCTGGCCCCGCAGGACGGCACCGACCCGGTGGACGCCCTGATCGCCTCCGGCATGGCGGTGATCGGCACCCCCGAGGACGCTATCGCCCAGATCGAGCGGCTGGAGCAGCAGTCCGGCGGCTTCGGCGCCTTCCTGATGATGGACCACAACTGGGCCAACTGGGACGCCAAGCGAAAGTCCTACGAGCTGTTCGCCCGTTACGTCGCGCCGAAGTTCCAGGGCCTGAACGAGAACCGCGAAGCCTCGTTGACCTGGGCAGCGGAGAACCGTCCCCGGTTCATGGGCGAGGCCATGGCCGCCGTCGGCATGCGGGTGGCCCAGCACATCCAGGCAAAGGGCACGGAGAACATCCGTCCCGAGATCCTCGAAGCCATGGGCATGGCCAAGAAGCCGGCCGGCGAATAATGGAGCTGGCCGCCTACCTGGACCGCGTCGGGTTCACGGGACAGGCGCGGCCGGACTTGGCGACCCTGCGGACGGTGCATCGCGCCCACCTGCTGGCGATCCCGTACGAGAACCTCGACGTGCAGCTGCGGCGGCCGGTGACCACCGACCCCGCGGCGGCCTTCGACAAGATCGTCCGGCATGGCCGTGGTGGCTGGTGCTACGAGATGAACGGCCTGCTCGGCTGGGCGCTGGAGGAGATTGGCTTCTCCGTCACCCGGATGTCAGGCGCCGTGGCGCGGGAGTTCCGGGGCGACGACGCCGCAGGCAACCACCTGATCCTCAAGGTCGACCTGGATGGCGAAGCGTGGATCGCCGACGCGGGCTTCGGCGACGGACCGCTCGGACCCTTCCGAATCCAGTCGGGGGCGTTCCGGGACGGGAGCTACGACTTCAGTCTTTCCGTTCAGCCCGACGGCTGGTGGCGAATGACCAACCATCCGCGCGGCGGGGCGCCATCGTTTGATTTCCGCAACGAGCCCGCCGACGAAGCGGTGCTGGCAAACAAATGCCACTGGTTACAGACCGCACCGGACTCGAACTTTGTCCTCAACGCCGTGGTCCAGCGCCACCGGCCCGAGGGCCTCGCGATCCTGCGGGGACGGACGCTGCGAATGCTGCTGCCCGACGGGACGCCCGAACGCCTGATCGGATCTGCCGACGAATTCGTGGATGTGCTGACGACGGTTTTCGCCCTGGACCTGCCCGGGGCTGCCGACCTGTGGCCTGCAATCTGCGCGCGCCATGAGAGCCTGTTCGGCCCGCAAGCCGTTTAGCCGAAGATCATGCCCAGAAGGCCCTTGCGGGCCGGCGGGCCTTCGCCGCTCAACCGACGCGCGGCTTCCTCGAGCACCTTGCGGCGGGTCGTGCGGTTGGTCGGCCGGGCGGCCTTCTCACCGGCGACGCGAGCGGCCTCGTCGCCATGCAGCTTCGTCAGCAGCTCCATCTCGATGCGAACTTCGCGTTCGAAAGACTCGCGCCGTGCTTTTTTGCCAAACATGGGACCTCACCCGGCCACCACCCGCCGTTACGCCAGTCTCTTGCCTGAAGTTTGTGACCGGTCCCTCCCCAAAACAGGGGGTGTGACAACTTGCCATAGAACGCCGATATCAGACGCATCCCCACCGGTGTTTGTACGACCGACGAGCAGCCCGCCGGCTCTCAGGTCCGCCGCCCGAGGTCTTTGAGGATTTCCCGCGCCGCATTGTGGCCCGGGGCGCCGGTGACGCCGCCGCCCGGGTGCGTTCCGGCGCCGCAAAGATAGAGGCCCGTGAGCGGACCACGGTAGGCGCCGTGGCCCAGCACCGGACGCGCCGAGAACAGCTGATCCAGGCTCAGGACACCGTGCATGATGTCGCCGTTGACCAGTCCAAAGGTCCGTTCGAGATCGAGCGGGCTGTTGATTTGCCGGCCTGACACCGAGGCCTTGAAGCCCGGGGCCCACTTCTCGACCGTGTCGATCATCAGGTCCGCCACCTCTTCGCGGTGATCATCCCAGCTCCGGCCGCCGGACAGTACAGGCTGGACATGCTGGCAGAACAGGCTGGCGACATGCTGCCCGGCCGGCGCCAGGCTGTCGTCGACCACCGAGGGGATCAGCATCTCGACGATCGGGTCCTTCGACCAGCCGTTCTGGCGAGCATCGGCGTAGGCGCGCTCCATGTAGGCCAGGCTCGGGGCGATGATGATGCCGCCGGTCAGGTGATCACCGGGCTCCGGGAGGCAGGCGAAACGCGGCAGTTCGCTCAGCGCCACGTTCATGCGGAAGGTGCCCGAGCCCGAACGATACCGCGTAATCCGTTCATTGAAGTCCGCCGGCAGGATCGCCGGATCGATGAGCTTCTGGAACAGCAACTGCGGATGGATGTTGGACACGACCGTCCGCGCCCGCAGGCTTTCGCCGGCTGTCGTCACCACGCCGACGGCGCGACCCTGTTCGGTCAGCACCTCGGCGACGCTGACGCCGGTACGGATCTCGACGCCCTGTTCGCGGCAGGCGGTGGCCATGGCCTGGGTGATGGCGCCCATGCCGCCGACGGCGTGGCCCCAGGCCCCCTTCTCGCCGTTCACCTCGCCGAAGACGTGGTGCAGCAGCACATAGGCCGTACCCGGCGTGTAGGGGCTGGCGAAGGCGCCGACGATGCCGTCGAAGCCGAGCACCGCCTTGATCGGCTCGCTCTCGAACCAGCCGTCCAGCCAGTCGCCGGCCGATTGCGAGAACATCGCCAGCAGGTCGCGCCGACCCGTCGTGTCGAGGTTGGAGATACGCTTGCCCAGCACTGCGCTCTTGATCAGCTCAGGGATGGCCTCGAACAGGTTGCCCTGGGTCATGTTCGGCGGCGCCTGCAGCACCAGTTCGCGCAGGACGTCGGCGATCGCCTCAAGCCGGGCGTTGTAGGCGTCGAGCTGTTCGGCGTCCTTGACCGAGAACTTGGCCACCTCAGCTTTGGTCCGCCCGCCGCCGGTGGCGAGGTAGCCATTCTCCAGCGGCAAGAAGTTGGAGACCTTTCGGTTGATCACCTTCAGGCCGTGCCGGGCCAGCTCCAGGTCGGCGATGACCTTGGGATTGAGCAGGCTGACGGTGTAGCTGGCCACGGAGTTGCGGAAGCCCGGGTGGAATTCCTCGGTCACCGCCGCGCCGCCGACGACGTCGCGCCGCTCCACGATGGTAACCTTCAATCCGGCTCGGGCCAGATAGAAGGCGCAGACAAGCCCGTTGTGGCCGCCGCCGATCAGGATGACGTCGGTCATGGCTGTTGCAGGAACTCTGTGATGGCGGGAAAGGCGGCGCGGTCCTGGATCAGGAACATGTGCCCGCCCTCGAACAGGCGCAGCTGCGCGCCGGGGATCTGCTCGGCCATCCGCGGTTGGGTCTCGGGCAGGGCGATGCCATCGTAGAGGCCGCCGCAGATCAGCGTCGGCGCCGTGATCGACGGCAGGCGGTCCCAGGTGTCGAGGTCCTTGCGGGCCAGCAGCTGGAGCTCCGCGCCCATGGCCCGGCGCGGCTCACCGGCCCAGGGGTCCGTAGTCCGCAGGTCGAGCATGAACCTGTAGGCGTCCGGATTGGCGGCCTGCCAGGCGGCGTCATGGCGGATATCGGAGATCGGGATCATCTGGCGCGCCTCCGCGAGCGGATCCATGCCGATGAGACTGTGCAGCGGGTAGGACGCCCCGCCGGCTCCGCCGGGCGATGTGCAGCAGAGCACCAGCTTGCGGACCCGGTCCGGATACCGGATCGCCAGCTCCTGGGCGACCATCCCGCCGAACGAGACGCCGACGACATTGGCCGTCGCCCAGTCGAGCTCGTCGAGCAGGCCGGCCGCGTCATCGGCATAGTCGGCCATGCTGTAGGGGCCGTCCGGTTTGTCGGTCTGGCCCAGACCGCGTTGATCATAGGCGACCATGTCGAACTGTTTGACGAGCGGGCCGTCGAGGGCGTTCGGCTTGTTGCGCAGGTCGCCGCCGCTGCCAGAAATGAACAGCAGGGGCTCCCCCTCGCCCTTGCGTTCGCACCAGATCTGCAGGCCATTGGCGGTGATGTAGCTCATGGCTTGATCTCTCACAGCGCGAGCGCTGGGGAAAGAGGTGGGCGGGACGAACGATCCGTCGCCCATCGTCGTCCGTGTCATCGATGCCCCTGAAGCCCTTGATGGAATTGGAGCTCCGGTCGGAAGCCCTGGTCAAGGACGGCCCCGGCGCGGCCGCCGAAGGCGGTCCCGCCGGAACAAACTGGCCGTCAAGACATCAGGCGTGATTCCGTCCAGTGCGGGCCGCGAAGTCAGGAAGATCAGACGGGCTTCAGCGGCCGGTGCGGCCCCTCAGGCAACTGAATGACGATCGCGTCGCCCGGCAGGATCTCGCCCCCGTTCAGCACGACGCCCATGACGCCGGCCTTGCGCAGAGGTTCGCCGTTCGGGCCACGGCCGAGACAGGCCTGCATCAAACCCGGCTGCATCCCGTCCAGCTGGGTGCAGGGATTGCGCAGACCGGTGACCTCGACCACAGCCTCGGCGCCGAGACGCAGCAAGGCGCCCGCAGGCAGACCAAGCAGGTCCACGTCGCGGGTGGTGATGTTCTCGCCCATGGCGCCAGGCGTGATGTGGAAGCCGCCGGCGGCCAGTTCGTCGAACAGCTCGGCGTGGATAAGGTGAACCTGGCGCAGGTTCGGCTGGGTCGGATCGCGGGCCACGCGGGAGCGGTGCCTGACCGTGACGCCGGCGTGCACGTCGTCCTCGACGCCGAGACCGGCGATCAGGCGGATCGAGGGCTGGTTGGCCTTGCCCGGCCCATGGCGCGAGCCGCGGCTGACGGCGATGACGGTGGCCGGAGACTGGGTCATGAGCCCGTTCCTGCCACGGAAACGACAAAACCCGCCAGACTTGCGCCTGGCGGGTTTCGAAATTTGGTTGCGGGAGCAGGATTTGAACCTGCGACCTTCAGGTTATGAGCCTGACGAGCTACCGGGCTGCTCCATCCCGCGCCAATGCGGTCGTAAGTAATCATGAAGAAGGGTCAATTTGGAAGACAACTCATCTGCATCCCTTCGGCGGACCTGGCGGCGACCTACTCTCCCGCGCCTTGAGACGAAGTACCATTGGCCCTGGGGGACTTAACGACCGAGTTCGGAATGGGATCGGGTGGGGAACCCCCGGCATAGCCACCAGGTCGGCGGAAGGGATGTAAATGAGTGAGAAGACATCATTGCCG
>JBKJII010000422.1:0-2720 GCA_046598505.1 Caulobacter sp.
AGGCCGCGCCCGGCAGATGGGGGCCGGTAAGCTCCATCATCATCTGGTTGGTGTTGGCGGTGCCGTAGAAGGTGCAGGTGCCGGGGCCGTGGTAGGACTTCATCTCGCTGTCGAGCAGCTCTTCGCGGGTGGCTTTCCCCTGCGCGTAGAGGCCGCGCACCCGGGCCTTCTCCGAGTTGGAGATGCCGGAGGTCATGGGACCGGCCGGCACGAAGATCGTCGGCAGGTGGCCGAAGCTCAGCGCCCCCATGGTCAGGCCCGGCACGATCTTGTCGCAGATGCCCAGCATCAGGGCCGCGTCGAAAGCGTCGTGGGTGAGCGCGATGGCCGTGGCCATGGCGATCACGTCGCGGCTGAACAGCGACAGCTCCATACCCGGCCGGCCCTGGGTGACGCCGTCACACATGGCCGGCACCCCGCCGGCGAACTGGGCCGTGGCGCCGACCTCGCGCGCCGCCGCCTTGATGATGGCCGGATAGCGCTCCAGCGGCTGATGGGCGCTGAGCATGTCGTTGTAGGCCGAGACGATGCCGAGGTTCGGCGCGTTCGGGTCCAGCGCCTTCAGCCGGTCGCCGGGCTCGGAGGCTGCGAAGGCATGGGCCCAGTTGGCGCAGCTGAGCTTGGCCCGGCCGGGGTTGTCGTCGCGCGCCGCGTCGATGCGGGCCAGGTAGGCGGCGCGGCTGTCACGACTGCGCGCGACGATGCGGGCGGTGACCTCCGAAACGACAGGGTTCATGGGCTTGTCCATCGGCTAGGGCGACCAGATCACGCGGACGGGCATGTCGGCCGCCCTGAACAACGCATGGATCGGCAGGTCGTCCCGATCCTCGATGATCCGCCGCTTGGCCTCACCGCTGATCAGCACAAGGATCAGGAAGGCCTGTTTCAGGGCGTAGAGCGTCAGGCTGATCCGCTCCACCGACGGCGCGGGATCACCCGTCGGCACGGCGATGACCAGACTGCCGCCGAAGGGGTCGAGCCCCTCCTCCAGCATCGGGCTACCCGGAAACAACGAGGCGAAATGGCCGTCTTCACCCATGCCCAGCAGCACGACGTCGGCCGGGAACAGCGCTTCGAGCTCTGCCTCGGCGGCTTCGGCGGCATCCTCGGCGGTCGGGGCGTCGGACCACAGCGGTACGAACCGCGCGCGCACCGCCTCCCCGACCATCAGCCGCTCGCGCAGCTGGCGTTCGTTGGAGTCCGGCGAGGTCGGCGGAACCCACCGCTCATCGGACAGGGTCACGCTGATCTGCTCCCAGGGCAGCGGCAGGGTCGCCAGCAGATCGTAGACCGGCCCCGGCGAGGTGCCGCCCGTCCCGACAAAACTGGCCCGGCCGTTCTCGTCCAGGCCGGCGGCCAGCCAGGCGGCGATGGCCTCGGCGGCGGCCAGGGCCGCGTCCCCGGCGGTGTCGTAGGCCCCGAGCTCGTACCCGCTACTCATTCCACGACCGGCCCGAGCGTTCGATCAGGGCGAAGGCGCCGCCCGGACCCCAGGACCCGGCGGGATACGGCTTGGGCGTCATGCCGGCCTCGGCCCAGGCATCGGCGACCCCGTCGACGAACCGCCAGGCGGCCTCCACCTCGTCGTTACGCACGAACAGGGTCTGGTCGCCGCGCAGGGCGTCCAGCAGCAGCCGCTCATAGGCGATGCGCCGGCGACCGCCCTCTTCGCCCAGGGCCTTGGCCAGGCTCAGTGACAGCGGCAGGGGCTGCAGGCGCATGGAGTCCTGGGTCAGGCCCGGCCGCTTGTTCATGATCGTCAGCGAGATGTCTTCATGCGGCTGCAACTCGATGATCAGCCGGTTGGCCACCAAGTCGTCCGCCGCGGCCCCGCCGAAGATGGAGTGGGGCACCGGCTTGAACTGGATGACAATCTCGGTGCGGCGCTCGGCCATCCGCTTGCCGGTGCGCAGGAAGAAGGGCACCCCGGCCCAGCGCCAGTTGTCGATCCAGGCGGTCAGGGCGACGAAGGTCTCCGTGCCGGAGGGCCGACCGACCTCACTTTCGTAGCTTTTGGCCGTCTCGCCATCGACGACCCCGTCGCCGTACTGGCCGCGCACGCTGTCGCTGGCGGCGGAGGTGCGGGTAAAGGGGCGCAGGGACCGCAGCACCTTGACCTTCTCGTTGCGCACCGCGTCCGGCTCAAGGTCCGAGGGCGGCTCCATGGCCACCAGGCAGAGCATCTGCAGCATGTGGTTCTGCAGCATGTCGCGGATGGCGCCGTAGTCGTCGTAATAGGGCCAGCGGTCGCCAACCCCGTGGGTCTCGGCCACGGTGATCTGCACATGGTCGATGCTGCGGCTGCGCCACAGCGGCTCGAACAGGGTGTTCGCGAAACGCAGGGCGATCAGGTTCTGGACCGTCTCCTTGCCCAGATAGTGGTCGATGCGGAAGACGCGGGTCTCGGGCACGGCGGCGGCGATGGCGGCGTTGATCGCCCGCGAGCTGTCCAGGTCCCGGCCGATGGGCTTTTCCAGCATCAGCCGGGTGCGCGGCCCGGTCAGGCCGGCGGCCTGCAGCGCCTGGGTCACCGGGGCGAACAGGCTGGGCGACAGGGCGTAGAAGAACACCAGGTCCCCGCACTCGCCGATACGGTCAGCGAGGACCTTGGCACCTTCACTGTTGGAGGCGTCGGTGGCGCAGTAGTCGAGCCGGGCCGACATCCGGGCCCAGCTGGTCTCCTCCAGGATGTCGCGGAGGATCAGGTCGTCGAAAACCTC
>JBKJII010000427.1:0-7338 GCA_046598505.1 Caulobacter sp.
CCACCGGGCGATCCTCGGATCTTTCGAGCGGTTCATCGGCATCATGATCGAGAACTACGCCGGCCGCTTCCCGCTCTGGCTGTCGCCGGTCCAGGCCGTGGTGACGACGATTACGTCCGACGCTGACGACTATGCGAAGGAGGTCACGGAGAAGTTCATGGCCGCCGGCCTTCGCGTCGAGACCGACCTGCGCAACGAGAAGATCAACTACAAGATCCGCGAGCACAGCGTGGCCAAGATCCCGGCGATCGCGGTGGTCGGCCGAAAGGAAGCCGAGGAGGGAAAGGTCGCGATCCGCCGTCTCGGGTCGCAGGACCAACTGATCGTGACGGTCGAGGAAGCCATCGCGCTGCTGACCGCCGAAGCGACGCCGCCGGATCTGCGGTGATTCAGCAGGGACAGGCACTTTGAGTGCCTGTCCCTGCCTGGTTTCCTCTTGACCCCAGCCCGCCACACGGCACGCTAATCCGGCGCAAGTCCGAAGAGAGTCGCGCCGGGAGGGATGCAGACCCGGATGTCCAGTTACACCGCCGCCGACGGCGTCGAGATCGTCTACGACGACACCGGCCCGGCCGACGCCGCGCCGTTGCTGCTGATCCATGGCTTCTCATCCAACCGGCAGGAGGCATGGAAACGCACCGGCTGGTACGCCTCGCTGGCCCAGCGCGGCCAGCGGCTGGTCGCGCTCGATTTGCGGGGTCATGGCGAGAGCGGCAAGCCGCATGATCCGACCGCCTATGACCGAGGCCTGATCCTCGGCGACATCACCGGGCTGCTCGACCATCTGGGGGTCGAATGGGCCAATGTGTTCGGCTATTCGATGGGTGCGCGGATGGCTCTTGGGTTGGCCATGGCCGACCGCGAGCGGGTCGGCTACCTGATCCTCGGCGGGGTCGGCGGCAAACTGTTCGATCCGCCGCCGCCGGGCGAGCCGATGGCCCTGGCCATGGAAGCTGACAGCCCCGACTCGATCACCGATCCGATGCTCAGGAGCTTCCGCCACTTCGCCGCCGAACAGGGCGAGGATCGCCTGGCCCTGGCCGCCTTCACCCGCGGCCGGGGCGAGCCACTCGCCCGCGGCGACCTGCAGGCCATTTCGGCCCCGACGCTTGTCGTCGCCGGCTCGCGCGATGATCTGGCCGGCGACCCGCACGGCCTGGCCGACCTGATACCCGGCGCCAAGGCCGTGAGCCTGATGGGCTGCGACCACTTCAACGCCATCCCGCACGGGCTGCTCAAGGCGACCGTGTTCGACTTTCTCGACGGCTATCTGGACGACCCGCTGCCGTAGGGTGGGTCGTTCGAGACGCTCGCTTGAAGCTCGCTCCTCACCATGACGAACAGGGGTGGAGCCCACCCAGGCCCGTCATCCTGAGGTGCGCGAAGCGCGTCTCGAAGGACGCAAACGGCCTGGGCTCAGGACCCTGGGGACCGGCCATGAAGCCGGTGTCTCGGGAGTAGACGGCGCCGTACATGTCTCCGCCGGCGGTCGTCGCTCCACCGGCCCCGGCCTCGGCGCGGCCCAGTTCGGCGAAGTCCGCCGTCGAACGCCCGGAGACGCCGACGATGCAGGCCTGCCGTTCGGTGTCGCCGAGCAGCACCTGCACGCGCGTGATCGGCCGTGTCGGATCCCCGCAGATCGCGCCCTCCCGGGGGTCGCCGCCGTTCAGGCGCAGCAGGCAGCAGTGGCCCACCTTGGGCGGCTTGGGGTCGCCATCCGAGATTATCGGCACGACGCGGTCGACGAAGGCGCGCGCATAATGATCCCCTCGCGCCAACCTGGGGGCGAGGAGGATAAGGCCGCAATGCGATTCGCGTCAGGCGGCGGCCGCCGCTTCGCCGGCGATCACGCGGCTCGCCGCATTGACCACTGCAGCGATGCGCAGCGCGGCCTGCACCGCGGTATTCGGCATGCCGTGCTTCTTCAGTTCGGCCTCGTGGGCGTCGAGGCACATGCCGCAACCGTTGACGGCCGAGACGGCCGTCGACCACAGCTCGAAGTCGACCTTGTCCACACCCGGATTGGCCAGCAGGTTCATGCGCAGGCGGGCGGGCAGGGTCGCGTACTCTTTGTTCTTCATGAGGTGTAGCGCGCGGTAGTAGACGTTGTTCATGCCCATGATCGCGGCGGCGCTCCTGGCTGCGGTCAGGGCCTCGTCGGACAGGCCGGCCTCGCGAGCGGCGGCTTCAAGGCTCTTCACGACGGCAGGCACGCCCACGGCATGGGCCGAGGCGACGAAGGCCCCCCACTTCTGCTGGTCTGTCAGCAGGCTCTCGCCGGCCAGCGAGGACAGGTTCAGGCTCAGATCCTTGGCGTAGGCGGGCAGCGCCTCACGCAGGCTGTCGAGGGACATGGCAGGTCTCTTTGTTTCGGGAAAAGGGGCCCGGGAGCCCCGCGCCAGCGGGAGGGACTGGGCGCGCGGAGCTCCCGGGCGACGCGGCCCTGGGGGGGCGGGGGCCGCGTGCTCGGGCTGGCCTAGGCGGCCAGGTCGAGGGTGTCGCCGCCGACCGCGCGGTTGCAGGGGCAGAGCTCGTCGGTCTGCAGCGCGTCGAGCACCCGCAGGGTGTCGGCCGGGGCGCGTCCCACGTTCAGGTTGGTGACGTAGACGTGCTGGATCGTGCCGTGCGGGTCGACGACGAAGGTCGCGCGCTGGGCCACGCCCTCGTTTTCGTCGAGCACGCCCAGGGCGCGGGCGAACTTGCCGCTGTTGTCGGCGAAGCTCCAGATCGGCAGGTTGTGCAGATCGGGGTGCTCGCGGCGCCAGCCGAGCTTGCTGTGCTCGTTGTCGGTCGAACCGCCCAGCACCACCGCGTCGCGATCGGCGAATTCCTTGCCCAGACGGGCGAACTCGGCGATCTCGGTCGGGCAGACGAAGGTGAAGTCCTTCGGGTAGAAGAAGATGACCTTCCACTTGCCCTCGAAGCTGGCGTTGGTGAGGGTCTCGAACGCGCTCTCGCCGTTCTCCTCGTGTCGCATGAAGCCGGGCTTCACGCCGACAATCCTGAAGTCCGGAAGCTTTTGACCAACGCCGAGCATACTGAAATCTCCTTCGAGTGATTTGGGGGGGCGGACGCCGCGGGGAGGCGGGGTGTCGTCCGGCTGTGAGGAGGAGATAGGCGCGGGCATCTCATAGCGCCAATTGATAGTTCTTTCTGGTTCGATTGAGTGAGCCTATGGTGACGCCATGCTCCCCACGATCCGTCAGCTGCAGTACCTCAAGCTCCTCTCCGACCACGGCTCGTTCAGCCGGGCGGCCGAGGCGGCCCATGTCACCCAGCCGACCCTGTCGGCCGGCATCGCCGAGCTCGAGAAGATTCTTGGCGCGCCGGTCGTCGACCGCGCCCGCTCCGGCGTCATTCTCACGGCCGCTGGCGAGGAGGCCGTGCGCCGGGCCCGGGTGATCCTCGAACAGACCGACGATCTGGTGCAGGCCGCCCAGGGCGCCGGCCAGCCGCTGACCGGCCGGTTCCGGCTGGGCGTCATCCCGACGGTCGCCCCCTTCCTGCTGCCCCGCGCCCTGCCGGTGATCCGTAAGCAGTTCCCCAAGCTGCGGCTGTTCCTGCGCGAGGACCTGACCCACCGGCTGATCGCCTCACTGAAGGCCGGCGCCCTCGACGCGGCGTTGATCGCACTGCCCTACGACATGACCGGCCTGGCCTGGGCCCATGTGGAGGACGACGAACTGCTGGCCGCTGCCCCTGACGGCCATCCAATCCTCAGTCAGAAGCGGGTCAATCCCGAGGACCTCGCGCCAAAGGACCTGATCCTGCTCGAGGACGGCCACTGTCTGCGCGACCATGCCCTTGCCGCCTGCGGCCTGGAGCCGCCCAAGTCGACGGACGAGGAAACTTTTGCCGCCACCAGCCTGCCGACGCTGGTGCAGATGGTCGGCTCGGGGCTGGGGGTCAGCTTCCTGCCGGCCATGGCGGTCAACGCCGGCCTGACCGAGCATGTCGGCGTCACCACCCGACCCCTGCAGGCCGACCACCCCTCACGGGAGATCGTGGTCGCCTGGCGCTCAGGCTCCAGCCGCGCCAACGAAGGCCGCATGCTGGCCGAGGTGCTGCGGGGGGTGTGAGCCGGGAGGCATGTACCTCCGGTACGTGTCCCCCTATCCGTGCTCAGGTCGGGGACACGTACCGAAGCCGGTACATGTCCCCGGCTATTCCGATACATAATCGATATATCGAACTTGACACCGCTCCAATCCGATATATCTAACAATCCGATATATCTAGAAAGGATCAGATATGCATCGCCACTTTGGCTTTAACCACCACAAACACGAACGCTTCGGCCGTCACGGCTTCGGCGGACATCACGGGCGTCACATGGGCCGCGGAGGCCGCTTCGGCCGGTTCTTCGATCATGGGGACCTCAAGCTGGTCATCCTGCGGATGATCGCCGACCAGCCCCGTCACGGCTACGAACTGATCAAGGCCGTCGAGGAACAGGCCGGCGGCGCCTATTCGCCCAGCCCCGGCGTGGTCTACCCGACCCTGACCTGGCTTGAGGAAATGGGTTTCGTCACGGCGGCTGACGCGGCCGGCGGGCGCAAGCTCTACACCATCACCCCCGAGGGCGAGGCGCATCTGCGCGGCAATGAAGGCCAGACGGCCGGCCTCTTCCAGCGCATGGCCGAAGCCGCCGCCGCCAGCACCGCCTTCTCGCCGCAGATCCTGCGGGCCCGGGAAAACCTGCGCAATGCGCTCAAGCTGAAGACCACGGGCGGGGCGCTGACGAAGGAACAGATCGAAGCGATCTGCGACGCGCTCGACGCGGCGGCTGCTGCGGTGGAGCGGGCGTGAACTCATACGCCGACCTTCAGCGCCGTCATCCTGGGCCTTGTGCCCAGGACCCCTCTGTCAGCCACGCCGACGCGTCAGGCTGGAACTCTGGCCCTGCGGCTGGACGAGGGGTCCTCGCCACAAGGGCGAGGATGACGGTCGAAAATGAACAAGCGCCTCATCAGTCCATCAACCGTTGGCTCAGGTAGGTGTACTCCAGCGCCACCCGGCGGGCTGTCTCGCCGAGGTTGGCCGCCGCAGCATGGCCGCCGTCGATGTTCTCGTAATAGAGGAAGTCGTAGCCCAGCGCCTCCAGGCGCGCGGCGGCCTTGCGGGCGTGGGCCGGGTGGACCCGGTCGTCCCGGTCCGAGGCCGAGCCGACGCTGACGGTGACATTCGCCGGCAGATCCAGCGACCGGCTGGTCCAGCCCGTCGCGCCCGGCGTGAAGACCAGAGCCTTGCCGGTCACGTTCTCCAGCAGGCCGACGATCAGCTTGCTGTGGCTGATGTTGATGTCCTCGACCGACTGGGCCGCCGTCGGGCGCAGGATCAGGGTCGCGCGCGCCGTGGCCGGGTCGGCCTTCAGCGCCGCCAGGTCGATCGAGGCCAGGTCGCCCTGCTTGAGGTTCTGGGCCGCCCAGTCCTCCTCAAGTGTGAACACCAGATGGCCGCCGACCAGACCCTGCAGCGAGCTTCGGGTCGGGAAGGGCATCTTCACCGGCCCGTGGTCGGTGACGAGGAAATACTCGGTCTCGAAGAAGCTCGGCGAGCGGGCGATCATCACCGCCTGCACCTTGCCGTCGCTGTCGCGCAGCACGAACGGCGAGACCGACACATCGTCCGGCGTGCCGCGATAGATCTCGGTCGCAGCCTCCAGCGGGGATCCGCGCTTCCAGGATTTCAGCACGAACGGATAGCTCGATTTGGTCATCGTGCCGGGGCCCCATTCGCGGGCGATCAGCAGGGTGTCCTGGTCCAGCCAGGTGACGTTCTGCTTGCCGTCTCGCGCGACGAAACCGCCGTCGACGAAGGTTCTGGTCACCGTGTCGAACTCGCGCAGGGTGACCGCGTCCTTGCCGCCGTCCGACAGGTTCAGCAGGCAATAGCGGTCGGCCGGCGCCAGGCAGGTGGCGCCCTTGTAGACCCAGTTCTTGCCCTCGCTCTTCGCCAGGGCGTCGAAGTCCAGCACCGTCTCCCAGGCCGGTGTGTCGGTGCGGAAGCTGTCCAGCGACGTGCGCCGCCAGAGGCCGCGCACATGCTCGGCGTCCTGCCAGAAGTTGCCCAGCGTCCCGTCGCCGCTGAAGCCGACACCCGGAATGCGGTCCTTGGCGTTGACGATCTCCAGCGCCGCCTCGTGCAGCCCGGCATAACGGGCGTCATTCTGCAGCACGGGCAGCGAGCGGGCGTTCTCCGCCCGGGCCCAGTCCAGCGCGCGGGTCCCCTCGATCTCCTCCATCCAGGTGAAGGGATCGTCAGCGGTCGGGGCCGGAGCGGCGGAGGCGGTGAAGGCGGCGGCGGTCATGGTCAGGGCCATTAGAAAGGTTCGCATGATCAGTCCATCAACTGGCGGGTCAGGTAGGTGTAGTGCATCCCCCAGCGCCGGGCGTTGGCGGTGGGATCGGCCCCGTTGGCGTGGCCGCCGTCGGTGTTCTCGTAATACAGATAGGGGCTGCCCAGCTCGCCCAGCCGCGCGGCGAACTTGCGCGCGTGGCCAGGATGGACGCGGTCGTCCTTGGTCGAGGTGGTGATGTAGGCCAGCGGGTACTTCACCCCGGGTTTCAGGGCCTGGAAGGGCGAATAGCGCGCGATCCAGGCAGCTTCTTCCGGAATGGTCGGGTCGCCGTACTCGCCGATCCACGACGCCCCGGCCGGCAGCAGGTGATAGCGCAGCATGTCCAGCAACGGGCTCTCGACCACCACCGCGTTCCACAGGTCCGGTCGCTGGGTCATCGCCACGCCCATCAGCAGGCCGCCGTTCGACCGGCCATAGGCCCCCAGGTGTCGGGGGCTGGTCAGCTTGCGGGCGATCAGGTCCTCGGCGACCGCGAAATAGTCGTCATAGGCCCGCTGGCGGTTGGCCTTGAGGGCCGCCTCATGCCAGGCGGGGCCGAACTCGCCTCCACCGCGGATGTTGGCCACGACGTACGTACCGCCGCGCTCCAGCCACAGCTTGCCGACGATCGGGTCATAGACGGGGAGCTTGGAGAGCTGGAAGCCGCCGTAGGCGTGCAGCAGGGTCGGGTTGGACCCGTCGTGGCTGTGACCCTTCTTCGTGACGATGAAGTAGGGGATCTTCGTCCCGTCCTTCGACGTCGCTTCATGTTGTTCGACCATCAGCCCGGAGGCGTCGAACCGGGCGGGTAGGGCCTTGACCGTTTCCGCTGTCGCCGCGACGGCGTCGGCAAGCTTCAGGGACGTCGGGGTGGTGAAGCCCTCGACCGAATAGAAGAGCTGGTCGCCCGAGTCGGATGTCGCCACCAGGGCGGCGGAGGCGTTCTCGATGGTCGGCAGGGCGGCGCTCCGCCAGCCCCATTCGCCGCGGTCCGCGAA
>JBKJII010000067.1:0-1415 GCA_046598505.1 Caulobacter sp.
GCGACAGTAGCCCTTGCCGAGCTGACCGCCGCGGCCGGGGTCACACCCTGGCGACACGCGACGGTCAGCTCGGCAAGGGCTACTGTCGCGGTAGTCATCGGCCGTCTCCGTCCAGCCAGGCCTTCAGCGGGGCCAGCTGCCGTTCGTAGTGACGGCGGCGGCCGGACGAGCGCTGGTACAGCGGCTCGCGCACCTGCCAGACACTGGCGGTCTTCACGGCGTTGTCCAGCCGGTGGAAGGCCAGGCAGTCGTCGTCCCAGTCCAGCCCGAGAAAGCCCAGCAACCGCTCCAGCGCAGGCCGGGGGTCGGCGACGAAGCCGTCGTAGTCGAAGTCGACAATGTCCTGCGGATACAACGCCTTCCAGTGCGCCATCAGCCGCTGTTGCTGGCGCTGGTAGTGGCCGATGTCCAGCAGGTCGAGGGCGTAGGCCATGCCGTGGTCGAGGTGCAGGAAGTAGACCGACAGGGCGTTGTCCAGCGGGTCGCGGACCGTATTGATGATCTTCGCGTCGGGAAACAGCCGCTTGATCTGGCCGACGTGCAGCCAGTTGTCCGGCCGTTTGTCGGTGGTCAGGTCGGCCTGCGGAAAGGTCGTAGCGACGGTCTCCAGATAGCCCGCCGCGAGCGCCTCCAGACGCCCTGCCGGCAGTGTGTTCAGGCTCCCGGGCCAGGGCGTCAACGGCCCGCGAACCATGGCCGGCAGCAGGTCCAGCTCGCCGCCGGCCGTCACGCGAGGGTGGCTGGCCAGCACCTGTTCGACCAGCGTCGAGCCGGACCGGAACATGCCGCAGATGAACACCGGCGGCGGTCGTGCCGCGGCGACCGGCGGCCCGGCCCAGGGCTCGGGAAAGGCCGCGATCAGGGCGTCGACCAGCGCTTCCTGCGCCGCCCGGTCATAGCGCACGCCCGGCGCACTGGCCCGGCTGGCGGCGTTGGCGGCGGCATAGGCCTCGAACGCGTCGTCGTACCGGGCCGCGCCGTCGAGCAACCGGCCGAGGGCGAAACCGAGCCCGGCCTTCTCTTCGGCTATTCCGGGCCGGGCGAGGGCGCGCTGCAGCCGGGCGATCATCGGATCGTCCGCGCCCGTCGCCGGCCGCAGTCCCGCAGCGCGGGCCAGAGCCGTCGCGTCGTCCGGGTTCAGGGCGAGGATCCGGTCATAGGCGTTCAGCGCCTCCGCCTGTCGCCCCCGGTCCTCATGCAGGTTGCCCAGGTTCAACAGGGCCGGGACATACCGAGGATTGCTCGCCAAGGCCGCCGTCAGCTCGGCCTCGGCCGCGGCTTCGCGCCGCAGGTCGTCTGACAGGATCACCGCCCGGTTGAGGTGAACCTCCTCCGGATCGCTGACGCCCCGGTCGAGCGCCTGCTGGTAGGACGCCAGCGCCGCCTCGAACCGCCCGGCCTTCCGTTGCAGCAGG
>JBKJII010000201.1:0-6095 GCA_046598505.1 Caulobacter sp.
GGCCAGGCAGATGCGGCAGGCCGCAGGTCTCGGCGAAGGCGCGGGTGCGGACGATGGCGTTGTGGCCGAAATAGGCGGCTTCAGAACCGGACCACCAGGCCAGGCCGGCTGCGGCGACGCGACCATAGAGGCGAACGCCGAACTGCTGGACCCGGGCGTAGAGGGTGCCGCCATGGACGATGGTCGGCGTGGTCTGGATCAGGCCGATGTCCGGCTTGCGCTCCATGGCGTCGACCAGATGCAGGATGGTCTCGCCGGTCATGGTGCTGTCGGCGTCGAGCACGATCATGTGGCTGTAGGCGGCGCCGAAGCGGCGGAGCCAGTCGGCCAGATTGCCGACCTTGCGCTCGGTGTTCTCGCGCCGGCGACGGTAGTAGACGCGGCAGTTTGACTGCAGGCGGAAGGTCTGGAAGGCGGCCCACTCGCTGACCGCAACGCGCTCGTCGGTGCTGTCGCTGAGCACGAAGATGTCGAACGCCTGGGTGACGCTGAGCTTCGACAGGGAGCGCTCGATCTGGGCGAGGCGGCCGAAGGAGGCCTGGGCGTCCTCGTTGTAGAGCGGCATCAGCAGGGCGGTGCGCACGGTCGGGCGCGGCGCGGCGTCGGCGAAGCCAAGCTCGTCCTTCTGGCCGCGGGTCAACAGCAGGACCAGGCCGATCGAGGCGCTGCAGAACCAGCAGGAGATGGCCGTGATCAAAACCAGGAACAGCGACAGCCCGACGACCTCGAGCGGCAGGAAGCCATCCTTGCCATAGAGGCGGATCGGCTCCCAGGCGGCAGCCAGGGTCATGAGCAGGGTAGCCGTGAACAGGATGACGCGGCGGCGGCGGATGTCGGAGGGCGAGGTGACCGGCGTGCGGTCGGCCATGACGCCGCCGTCGATCAGGGGCTGGCGCGGCATGGACAGCGGCGCGCCAGCCGGCAGGTGCTCCCGCTCGGGCGCAGCCGTGTACGAGCCCACGTAAGCTTGGGTATCGTACTGGATCGCCAGACTGCTCGTGCCGTCCATAAAGACCGCCGTGATCGAGAGGGAATCCAGGAGCCGTTCCGACCCCCGAAAAGTGATCACGCTTATGTTATGCTGCGGTGCAACGACGCAAGCGGTTTCGTGCAGAACCTGAGCAGAAAGTGCGCTTTTTTGCGGTGGCGCCGCAAATTCAGTCGTGATCAGTTCGTGATCGAACGCTGATCACGCAATTGAGAGGCGTCCGTGAGAACGGAGGCTTCCTCCGGTAGACGACTCACCGCTTCGAGAGGAGTCTCCGCGCTCGCCAGAGCCAGTGCGATGAGGCGCCTTTCAAGCAGAAAGGCGGCCACCGCGACCCATCCGACCAGCACGATGGCGAAGGCGCGCTCCCACCAGCCGACGTTCCCGGGGTTCACCGTTCCCGGGAAGACCATGTGCTTGGTGATGACCGTCAGCACGGCCATCAGCACGAACACCGAGACCAGAAACCAACGCAGACGGCTGACACCCTCAGCGCGGGCCAGCCCCCAGAGCAGGAACAGCGGGGCCAACTGGATGCCGAGGCCAAGATTGATCGCCAGATGCCGCTTGTCCGGCCAGTGATAGAGGCTCGACACCACCAGGCCGATCGCCGCCAGGACAAAGGCCGCGGCCGTGAGAATTGCCGGCGTTCGCGGCCCGCCCAGCGCCACGATGGCCAGGGCAAAGCCGATGCCGGCGAGGCCCGCACCGATGCCGGAGGCCGCGACACCGCCGTTGAACACAACCGGATGCCGCGCCGCGCCGGCGCCCAACTCGCTGAGGAACTGGGTCGCATGGTTGTAGCCGGGGAACAGGGCGACCGCGATCAGGGTGGTGGCCAGCGCCAGCACCGGCGCCGCCATGCCGATCCACAACAGGATCCGTCGACGCCGGAACGGGGTCATGCGGCCTCGGCGGGCGAGTTGGCCACCGGCGTCGCGACCGGGTTCGTTGGCGCGCGCACGACGGGATGGCGCTTGAGCCCCCAGAGCGGCCGCATCGGCCCACTGCGCCGCACGATCTCGTAGACCAGCAGGCTGCCGCCGAGGGTCGCCAGGAGCAGCGAGGCGATCTCGACGGCGACCGGCAGGTTCAGCGGCTTGGCCAAGGTGACCGCGATGACCAGCAGCGTCTGGTGGGCCAGGTAGCAGGGGAAGACCGCATCGGTCAGGTAGCGTAGCGCCGGCCCGTCGGTGTTGCGCAGGTAATGGCAGCCGTAGCCGAGGATGGCGGCGATCGCCGACCACTGCTCCACGCCGTAGAGGCCGTGGCGGACCCATCCGCCGAGGCCGTCGCCGCCCATGAAGGCCGTCGCCGTCATCAGCAGGGGCGCAGCGATCAGCGCGACCGCCAGCGCAGGGCGGCGCAGCGCGTCGAAGGATTGCCAGATCGACTCGCGCCCGGCGATGGCGAAGCCGAACAGGAACACGCTCAGCGAGGTCAGGTGATTGTAGGGGTCGTTGAACAGCTGGTTGGTCTGGCCGAAGTGCGGGTATCCGTACTGGCGGGCGAGGGCGAAGAAGACCAGCGGCAGGACCAGCAGCCGCCAGCCCTTGAGCGCGCGGTCCAGGCCGGCTTCCAGCTTCGCCAGCCATGTCGGTCGGGTCATCAGGGCCACGGCGGCCAGGCTGTAGACGGCGATATACTGCACGAACCACAGGTGATTCAGCGGCACGCCGTCGGCGAGGCCGCGCGGGCTGAACTCGCTGAGCCACCAGGCGCCGAGGCCTGCGGTCCAGCTGCCCTTGTCCACGGCCTCGAGCCAGGACTGCGGCGGCACCAGCACCAGCACCCCGAACAGCAGCGGCGGGACCAGCCGGGCGAACCGGGCGCGCAACACGTCGGCCGGCGAATAGCGGCGGCTCATGAAGCGCAGGGCGGCGCCCGAGACGAGGAACAGCAGGGTCAACCGCCAGGGGCCGGTCAGCAGCGTTGCCTCTTCCAGCCAGGCGTAGCTGTGCCTGCTGTGCACGTGCCAGTCCCAGGGCGCGTAGACCAGGCTGACGTGGAACAGGATCAGCAGCCCGAAGGCCGACACGCGGATCCAGTCGAGGTCAGCGCGTCGCGATGAAGGGGCGGGCTGGGTCATGAGCGGACGCTGCATCGCAAAATCAGGGCGACCGTGCAACCGGCTGTTCCCGTCCGGATTCGTTCAGCATTCCGCCGCGAAACTGGCTAGCGCCTGCACACAACGGGATCGCGACGCTGCGAATTTGTGCAGTTGCGAACGGAATCGGGCGGTCCGGCCGCACACAGACCATCGGTGGCTGACCGTCAGCGAGTCCCGCGCTCTAGATGCGGCGTCCTGGTTTCCTGTCGGAGGGGGTCCGGGTCCTTGCGGGCTGGTCTGTCCTGGCCGCCCCGCCGTGAGAGGCCCCGGTTCGCGCGAAATGAACCGGGGCCATTTTCCCGGGCGGGCTTCCCCAGCGTCCCCGTTGACGGGCCCTGTTCGATCCCGCCCACTGGCCGAATGATCGAGCTCCTTGAACATCCGCTGTCGCCCTACGCCCAGAAGGTCAAGATCGCCCTCGCCGAGAAGGGGGTCCCGTTCACCGTCAGCACGCCCCAGGCGATCGGCTCCGGATCGACAGCCGGCGACTTCATGGCCGCCAGTCCGCGCGGGGAGGTGCCCGTGCTGTTCGTCGATGGCGCGCCGATCTTCGACTCCACGGTGATCCTGGAGTTCATCGAGGACTGCTTCCCGACACCCGCCCTGCTGCCGGCCACGCCGCTCGGCCGGGCGAGGGCGCGGATGATCGAAGAGGTCTGCGACACCCATTATGAAGCGATCAACTGGGGTCTTTCAGAGATCACATATTTCCGCCGCGCCGAGGGCGACCTCGCCGACCAGATGCGGGCGACCGCCGGCCAGCAGATCGGACGGTTGAACAGCTGGCTGGAGAGGCAGCTTGGCAAGGCTGAGTGGTTCGGCGGCGAGGCCTTCGGTTGGGCGGACCTGAGCGTTGTGCCCTATGTGCAGGGCGCGGCCGGCTTCGGCTTCGCGCCCGCGTCCGGCGCGCCGCTCGACGCATGGCTGCAACGGGCGCGTGGGCGCGCTTCGGTCGCTGCGGCGTTCGCAGCCGCGCGTGACGCCGTGAAAGCCATGACGGCCGTGGCCGGGATCGTCGACGCCGGCCTGTTCAAGCGTCAGTACCGCGACCACCGGCTGGAATGGATGATCCGCTCGGGCGGCATCGAGGTGGTGCTCAAGGGCCTCGAGCGCGGCAACATCCGCTTCAACGACGAGCCGGTCTGACGGCGGAATCACTTGAACCGGCGTTGATCCTGATCAACGATAATCTATCCGCCGCGAGGTAGTTCGTTGCGGAAGACAACGCCCGGGACAACCCGGCGGAGGAAACCTGCCCATGAGTGACACCGCCACGCTGACCCGGCCCGAGTCCGCGACCACCGAGCACTTCGACGTCCTGATCGTCGGGGCCGGCATTTCCGGCGTCGGCGGGGCCTACCACCTGAAGACCCAGTGTCCCGGAACCCGCTACGTCGTGCTGGAAGGGCTGGAGAATTTCGGCGGCACCTGGTGGATGCACCGGTATCCCGGCATCCGGTCGGACAGTGACCTCTACACCTTCGGCTACCGCTTCAAGCCGTGGGTCGGCGCGCCGATCGCCAGCGCCGAGGAAATCCTCAAATACATGGGCGAGGTGATCGACGAGAACGATCTGGGCCGGCACATCCGCTATGGCCATCAGATCAGTTCGGCGACCTGGTCGACGCAGGACCGCAAGTGGACCATCGAAGGCGTGCGCAAGGACACCGGCGCGGCGGTGCGGTTCACCTGCAATTTCCTCTGGATGTGCCAGGGCTACTACCGCCACTCGGAGGGCTACACCCCCGAATGGGAGGGCATGGAGACCTTCAAGGGCCAGATTGTGCACCCGCAGAAGTGGCCCGAAGACCTCGCCTACAAGGACAAGAAGGTCATCGTCATCGGCTCGGGCGCGACTGCCGCGACGCTGGTTCCGGCCATCGCCGGCGACACGGCGCACACCACGCTGCTGCAGCGGTCGCCGACCTACTTCATCCCGGGCCGCAACGAGAACGAGCTGGCCAATACCCTTCGCGAACTGAAGATCGACGAGTCGTGGATCCACGAGATCGTCCGTCGCAAGGTGCTGTTCGATCAGGCCGCCTTCACCAAACGGGCGGTGGAAGAGTCCGAGGCCGTGACCCAGGAACTGCTGGAAGGCGTGCGCGCCTTCGTCGGTCCGGACTTCGATATCGCCAGGCACTTCACCCCGAGCTACCGGCCCTGGCGCCAGCGCATCGCCTTCGTGCCGGACGGCGATCTGTTCCAGGGCGTGGTCGCGGGCAAGGCGTCGGTCGTCACCGACGAGATCGACCGGTTCACTCCAAAGGGCATCCTGCTGAAGTCGGGCCAGGAGCTGGAGGCCGACATCATTGTCACCGCGACGGGGTTCAACCTCAGCGTCCTGGGCGACATCGCCTTCACGGTGGACGGCAAGCCGCTGAACTTCGCCGACACGGTGACCTATCGCGGGATGATGTTCACCGGCGTGCCCAACATGATCTGGGTGTTCGGCTATTTCCGGGCCAGCTGGACGCTGCGGGCCGACCTGATCGGCGACTTCGTCGCCCGGCTGCTGAACCACATGAAGAAGAAGGGCGCGACCATGGTCACGCCGACATTGCGCCCCGAAGACCGGGACATGCCGTTGTCAGAGTGGATGGATCCCGAGAACTTCAATCCCGGCTACCTGATGCGCGGCATGCATCTGTTGCCGCGGGCCGGGAACAAGCCGGAGTGGCGGCACTCCCAGGACTACTGGGCCGAAAAGGATGAACTCCCGCTCATCGACCTGGACGACGCGGCTTTTGTCTACAAATAGGCCGTCGACTAGAGTCCCAGGTCGCTGAGGCCAGGATGATCCTCCGGGCGGCGACCTGAACTGTCCCAGAGGAACAAGCGGGCAGACTCGGTGATCGCCACGTCATTGATGCTGGCGTGGCGTTCGCGCATCAGCCCGTTGGCGTCGAAGGCCCAATTCTCGTTGCCGTGCGCCCGAAACCACTGGCCGCCCGCGTCCCGCCATTCGTAGGCGAACCTCACGGCGATGCGGTCGTC
>JBKJII010000315.1:0-5672 GCA_046598505.1 Caulobacter sp.
CCTGATGCACGACCTCAAACTGGTCGCCCTCGCGAACTTCCTCGGCGATGTCGAAGTCGAAGGCCATCGCTTCGCCGAACTGGGTCATCAGGTCGGGGCTCAGATCGCCGACGGCCGAAGCGTAGAGGCCGTCGCGATTCACCTGTCCGCGGGAATGGGGAACCATGCGACTGACGAGCGCGGCGGGCAGCACCGTGGCGGCGAACACCCGGCCGCTGCGAGTCAGCACATAGCCGGTTCCGTCGGCCGCCCGGCGCAGCTCCGCTCCGGTCAGTTCAGGGGCGTCGCCGTCCGCGTTCCGCAAGCGGATGATCAGGTGCATGCGTCCCGGATCGGGGCCCGCGGCGGTTCGCAGGGCGCCCACGGCGGCGGCGATCTGGTCGCCGGAAATACGGTAATTCGCCAGTCGCTCCTCGAGACCCGCGTAACCGTCGACGGCCGGGGCGGTGTAGGACGTCTCGTCAGGTGCAAGTTTCGCGTCCCGATTCGTCGCGGCGGTAAGGTCCGCCTGGTCGCCTCCGCCGCGCAACACCAGCGCGCCGGCCCCGCCGACCACAGCGACAGCGACGCTCGCGCCTCCAATCAACAAGGCCCGGCGATTCGGGCCGGCTGACGCCGCCGGCCCGCCGTCCGGTTCGCGCTTCGCACCGCCCGCGCTCCAGGTCTTGGGGTCGAAGGAATGGGGTGGCGCTGCGGGGGACGAGGGCGCGCCCACGGGCTGCTTTTCCCGCCCGCCCAACCAGGTGCGGGGGTCCAGCGACGGTTCTTCGCCGGAAGCATTGTGCGGCGGCTGACTATCGCCCGTCATTCGACACTTGCTCCCTTCCCGTAAGGACCAATAAGGGTTTCACTCAGGACTTCGCAATCGGCAGTGTGACGCGCCGTTGTGGTGAACGACAGGGGGATGGGGAAATGGCTGGCGAGAGCCGCGTAGCGTGGCGCGAAGGGGCGTTTCTGCGCCCACAGCATTTCCAGCAACAGGACCGTTTCCTTGAAGCGCTGGTCCAGGCGCGCGCCGGCGCCCTGACACCCTATCCCTGGGGCGTCAGCGAACTGGTCATCAACGAAGGCCTGCTGCAGCTTGGCAAGTTCGGCATCGAACGCTGCGTGGCGATTCTGCCCGACGGTACGCCGATCCGGATCCCCGCCGACGCGCCGCCGCCGGAGCCGATCGACATTCCGGCCGCCCTGCGTGACGCGGTGGTCTACCTGACGCTGCCAGCCAGCCAGCCGGGCGCCATTGAGTTCGCCATGCGCGAGGACGGGCGGTCGATGTTCCGCTACCTCGTGGACGAAGAGCCGGTCTATGACGCCTACGCCGACGAGCGCCTCGCCGAATCGATCGAGCTGGCCCGTCCCAACCTCGCCTTCGGCATCAGCCGCGAACACACCGACGGCCGCGTGACCCTGGCGCTCGCGCGTGTGCGTGAAGTCAGCAACGGCAGCGTGGCGCTCGACAGCCAGTTCATCCCGCCGACACTGGATCTGCGCAGCTCCGAGCGCCTGACCGCGATGGTCATCGACATCGCGGGCCGGGCGGAACAGCGGGTCGAGGAGCTGGCGGTCCGGGCCGTCGAGGCGACTCGTGGCGGATCGGAGACCTTCGCCTCGTTCCTGATGCTGCAGGCCCTGAACCGCTGGGGCCCGGTGCTGGCCCATCAGCGATCCCTGCCCGCCGTTCACCCCGAGCGGCTCTACGAAACCTTCGTGTCCATGGCCGGCGAACTGGCGACGCTCGCGCTGTCACAGCGGCGTCCGCCGGTCTTCCCGACCTACGATCACGAGAACCTGCAGGCCGTGTTCCAGCCGCCATTCGAGCTGCTGCAGAACGCCCTGTCGATGGAAATCGCCCGGTCGGCGGGTCAGCTCAAGCTCGAGCCGGTCGGGCCCGGCGCCTATACAGCCAAGGTCGACGACCACGGCATCTTCCAGAACAGCAGCCTCTATCTCGCGGCCCGCGCCTCGGCGCCGACCGAAGCGATGCTGGCGCGCTTCGCCTCGCTGGTGAAACTGGGCCCGGTGACGCGGATGCGCGAGATCGTTTCCAGCGCACTCCAGGCCGGCGTCCGGATCGCGCCCACCCCGACGCCGCCGGCGCAGATCCGGGTCATGCCGGGCTTCCTCTATTTCGAGCTCGACCGCAGCTCGCCGGACTGGGCTGAACTGACCAAGGCGCCCGCGATCGGGCTGCATGTCGCCGGCGAATGGCCGGACCTTGAACTTGAACTCTGGTGGGTCAAGCGCGGTTCTTCATGAGCGACCAGGACCCGCCCCGCCCCAACCGCACGGTCTTCCAGCCCTCGCCGCTGGCCCAGATGCGTAGCGCCGCCGCGGCCCCGCCCGCCGCGCCCCAGGCTGACTACCGGCCCGCCCGGCCGGCCGGCCATCGCGACGACATCCCCCAGGCGCCGCAGGGCCTTTCACCGCGCAACCCGATGATGGCCGGCTCGGCGCCGCTGCTGGCGCTGTTGGCGTCGATGCGCTCGGGCCGGGCGCGCATGAGCCTGCCGGACCTGCATGCGCGGGTCGCGTCCGACATCGAGCAGCTCCGTCTGGACCTGCGCAATCTCTACACCGAGGAAGAGCTGCGGCGCGCGACCTATGCCCTGGCCGCGACGGCCGACGACATCGCGCTCAACCTGCCGTTCGACCAGGGCGAGGTCGCCCAGTGGGCCCAGCGCAGCCTGGTGGTGCGGTTCTTCCATGAAGCCATCGGCGGCGACCGGTTCTGGCGCCTGCTGACCGAGATGGTCGCCCGGCCGGCCGAACACGCCAGCCTGCTCGAACTCTATCACGCCTGCATGGGCGCGGGTTTCGAGGGTCGCTACCGGATCATGCCGGGCGGCCGCTCGCAGCTCGATGCGGTCATGCAGCAGGTCTACCAGGCCCTGCCCCATCCGCCGACGCTGTCGCGCACCGAGCTGGCGCCCCACTGGCGGGGCGAGGACGTTCCGGCCAACACCGTCGGGCCCTGGACGCGCGTGGCGCTGGTCGGCGCGGCCGCTGTTGGTTTGCTGCTGGTTGTCTTCCTGGCGCTGCACACCTGGCTGGGCTTCGCCGGCCGGGACTCCCGCGAGGCGGTGGCCGCGCTGATTCCCGATGAGCCCCTGACCCTGTCGCGCGCTGCGCCGCCCGTGGTCGCGCCTGCCAGCACCCAAGGCGACAGCATCCGCAAGCGGCTTGCCGCGCGCATCCAGGCCGGCCAGGTCGAGGTGATCGACGAGCCGACCTCCATCCGCGTCCGCACGACCGTCCCCGGCCTGTTCGCTCCGGGATCGGATCGGCTGATGCCTGCCTATGACGGCCTGTTCCAGGAGGTCGCCCAGGCGCTCAACGCCGAGCCCGGCGCGATCAAGGTCGAGGGACACACCGACTCGGACCGTCCACGCGGCGGCCTGACCTTCACCGACAACCGCGCGCTGGCCCAGGCCCGCGCCGACGCGGCGGCGGCGATCATCCGCAACGCCCTGCAGAACCGATCCCGCGCCGTGACCGCCGAGTCCTTCGGCGACGGCCGGCCGCTCAAGCCGAACACGACGGCGGACGGCAAGTCCAGGAATCGGCGCGTCGAGGTCGTGATCGAAAGGAGCAGCCGATGAAACGCCTGCTCAAGGTCCTGACCAACTGGTGGGTGCTGTCGATCGCCGCAGCTGTGACGGCGGCGCTTCTGCTGGTCTTTGTCCTGCCGATCCTCCTGCATGGCCTGCGGCCCCTGCCCTGGCGGCTGACGTTGCTGGCGCTGGTCGTGCTGATCTGGGGCGCAGCGCTGACCTGGCGCATCCTCGCAGCGCGGCGCGCGACCGCCCGGCTGGCCGGCGCCCTGGCCGCTGAGGCCAAGGCGGGCGACGAAGGCGCCCTGCTGGCCGGCCGCATGAAGGACGCGCTCGGCAAACTGAAGGCCGAGGGCCAGGGCCGCCGCGACTATCTCTACAGCCGGCCCTGGTATGTGATCATCGGCGCGCCTGGTGCAGGCAAGACAACCGCCCTGTTGAACTCCGGCCTGCGCTTTCCCTTCTCCGATACCGCGCTCAAGGGCGTCGGCGGCACGCGGAATCTCGACTTCTGGTTCGCGGACGAGGCTGTCCTGGTCGACACGGCCGGCCGCTACACCAGCCAGGATTCGTCCGAGGCGCGCGACAAGGAGGGCTGGACCCGCTTCCTGTCGCTGCTGCGCACCAACCGCCCGCTGCAGCCGATCAACGGCGTGCTGGTGGCCATTGGGCTGGACAGCCTGGTCGGAGCCGACTGCGAAACGCTCGACCGTCAGGCCGACCTGATCCGCCGGCGCCTGCTGGAACTGCGCGACGGGCTCGGAACCATCGCACCGGTCTATGTCGTCTTCACCAAATCGGACCTGATCGCGGGCTTCCGCGAGTTTTTCGACGATCTCGACGTCGAAGGCCGCCGGGCGACCCTCGGCGCGACCCTGTCGCACGACAGCCTGCGCGACGGCCATGCGTTGTCCGTGGCGTTCGACGAAGTGTCCCAGGCGGTCGCCGACCGGGCCGCGGGCCGCATCCAGAACGAGCTCGACGCGCGCCGCCGCGGCCTCATCATCGGGTTCCCGGCTCAGGTCGACGTGCTTCGCGACAGCATCATCCGCCTGCTGTCCGGCGCCTTCCCGGCCGGGGCGGCGGAACAGGCTGCCGAGCTGCGCGGCTTCTACTTCACCAGTGGCGTCCAGGAGGGCACGCCCTTCGCCGCGGTGCTCGGCGAGATGGCCGCACTGGCCGAGGTCGAGCCGGAGCCGCACGGCCGCGGCCGCGCCTACTTCATCAACCGTCTGCTCAATGAAGTGGTGTTCAAGGAAGCCGGGCTGGCCCGTCCGACCCCGGAGGCGCGTCGCAAGGACGCGACCCTGATCACCGCCGCATACGCCGGCATCGCGGCCGTGACGGCGCTGCTGATCCTGGCCTGGACGGCCAGCTTCGTGGCCAACCTGAACTACCAGAAGCGCGTGCTGGTCGCCGCGACGGCCCTGCAGCCTTCGCTGCACGACGTCGACATGCGCGAGGTCAGCGCGGCGGACCCCGCGTTGCAGGATGTCCTGCCACTGCTCGACAGCCTGCGCAGCCTGCCTGGCGGCTACGACGCCCGCCGCGCGAAGGGATTCCCGAAATTCCCGCTCGGACTGGGTATGCACGACGAAGGCCTGAGCCGCGATGTCGAGGAGGCCTACCGCGACGGCCTGCAGCGCGTGATGCTGCCGCGGGTGATCCTGCGCATGGAGGACTTCCTGCGCCAGAACCGCCAGTCGCCCGTCGAACTCTACTCCGGCCTGCGGGCCTATCGCCTGATCTCCGGCGACGCGCCGGCGCGCATCCACAAGCGCGACATCGGCGGCGTGGGCGACTGGGTCAACGCCGACTGGAACCGATACAGCCTCGCCGGCGGCGACCTCGGTCAGGTCCGTGACCGCCTCGACGTGCATCTGACGGCCCTGCTGGAAGACGAGGAGATCGGACAGGCCTGGGGCGGAAGCCGCGTGGCGCCGTTCGACCCGGCCCTGGTCAGCCGCACCCAGGGTGATCTGTTGGCCCAACTGACTCCGGGCCAGCGCGGCTACGCGATCCTGCGTGACCTGCCCACGGGCGGGCAGCCCTGGCGTCCGAACCTGCCGCTGGAGAAGCTGAACGCTTTCGCCCAGCCGACGCGGCTGCAGGCCCTGTCGG
>JBKJII010000341.1:0-2470 GCA_046598505.1 Caulobacter sp.
TGCGCCATGGGCGAGTGGTTCCGCGACAACGGCATGCACGCCGTCATCATCTATGACGACCTTTCCAAGCAGGCCGTCGCCTATCGCCAGATGTCGCTGCTGCTGCGCCGTCCGCCGGGCCGCGAAGCCTACCCGGGCGACGTCTTCTATCTGCATAGCCGCCTGCTCGAGCGCGCCGCCAAGCTGAACGAAGACAACGGCTCCGGCTCCCTGACCGCCCTGCCGGTCATCGAAACCCAGGCCAACGACGTCTCAGCCTACATCCCGACCAACGTGATCTCGATCACCGACGGCCAGATCTTCCTCGAGACCGACCTGTTCTTCCAGGGCATCCGACCGGCCGTGAACGTCGGCATCTCGGTGTCGCGCGTGGGCTCTTCGGCCCAGATCAAGGCCATGAAGACCGTCGCCGGCCCGATCAAGGGCGAGCTCGCCCAGTACCGGGAAATGGCCGCCTTCGCGAAGTTCGGTTCGGACCTCGACGCCGCTACGCAACGCCAGCTGGCGCGGGGCGAGCGCCTGACCGAGCTGCTGAAGCAGCCGCAGTACGCGCCGCAGTCGGTCGAAGAGCAGGTCTGCGTGATCTACGCCGGCACGCGCGGCTATCTTGACGCCATCCCGACCAGCGCGGTCGGCCGCTTCGAGCGTGAGTTCCTGGCCCGCCTGCACAGCAAGCACCAGGACCTGCTCGACGCGATCCGCACCACCAAGGCCCTCGGCGCCGACCTTGAGGACACCCTCAAGAAGGCGCTCGAAGGCTTCACGGCGACGTTCGCCTGATGACGATGACCTCCTTCACATCCGTCATGGTCGGACTTGTTCCGACCACCCATGAACGCGGCGAACGCCGATGTGCATGGGTCCTCGGGACAAGCCCGAGGATGACGCGTGGTTTTGCTTTCGGAGCCTGAGCGTGGCCAGCCTCAAGGACATGCGGGTCCGGATCTCGAGCGTGAAAGCCACGCAGAAGATCACCAAGGCCATGCAGATGGTCGCCGCCGCCAAGCTGCGCCGCAGCCAGGACGCCGCGCAAAACGCGCGTCCCTACGCGCAGCGGATGGCCGCGGTGATCGCCAACCTCGCCTCCGGCGTCAGCGGCGACGGCGCGCCCCGGCTTCTGGCCGGAACGGGCGCCAGCCAGCGTCACCTGATCGTCGTCGCGGCCGCCGACCGCGGCCTGGCCGGCGGCTTCACCTCGACCATCGTCCGGGCGGCCCGCGAACGCATCGCGTCGCTGCTCGCCGAAGGCAAGGACGTGAAGATCATCACGGTCGGCAAGAAGGCGCTTCCGCCCCTTCGCCGCCTGTACGGCGACCGGATCATCGAAAGCTACGACCTCTCGTCCGCGCGGACCCTGACCCTGTCGGTGGCCCAGCCGATCGCCGACCGCATCATCGCCGCCTACGACGCCGGCGACGTGGACGTGGTCACCCTGTTCTACAGCCGCTTCAAGTCGGTGGTCAGCCAGACCCCCGTCGGCCAGCAGCTGATCCCGGCCCAGGTCGTTGGCGCGCCCGTCACCGACCTGCAAGGCGCGGTCTACGAGTACGAGCCTTCGGAAGAGGGCATCCTCGAGACCCTGCTGCCGCGCAACATCACGGTGCAGGTGCTCTCCGCCCTGCTCGAGAATATGGCCGGCTTCTACGCCAGCCAGATGACGGCCATGGACAACGCCACGCGCAATGCGGGCGACATGATCAAGGGCCTCACCGTCCAGTACAACCGAACCCGCCAGGCGCAGATCACCAAGGAGCTGATCGAGATCATCTCCGGCGCCGAAGCTCTCTGACCGCATAAAGACCGCACGGAAGACCAGACCAATGGCCACCGCCCCCAAGAAGCCCGCCGCCGCCAAGGCCCCCAAGGCCGCCGCTGCGCCGAAAGCCGCCGCCAAGGCCCCCGCCGCCACGACGGCCGCGCCCAAGGCCGTGAAGCCGACCGCCCTGGTGGCGACCGGCAAGATCGTCCAGGTCATCGGCGCAGTCGTCGACGTCGAGTTCGAGGGCCATCTGCCCGCGATCATGAACGCCCTGGAAACGACCAACCTCGACCAGCGCACGGGCGAGCCGTTCCGCCTGGTCCTGGAAGTCGCCCAGCACCTGGGTGAGAACACCGTCCGCACGATCGCCATGGACACCACCGAGGGTCTGACCCGCGGCCAGGCCGTGGCCGACACCGGCAAGGGCATCACCGTTCCGGTCGGCCCGGCCACGCTCGGCCGCATCATGAACGTCATCGGCGAGCCGATCGACGAAGCCGGCCCGATCGTCACCCCGCACTACAACGTCATCCACCGTGAAGCCCCCAGCTTCGCGGAGCAGTCGACCTCGGCCGAAATTCTGGTCACGGGCATCAAGGTCATCGACCTGATGTGCCCCTACACCAAGGGCGGCAAGATCGGCCTGTTCGGCGGCGCCGGCGTGGGCAAGACCGTGACCATGCAGGAACTGATCAACAACATCGCCAAGGC
>JBKJII010000407.1:0-2101 GCA_046598505.1 Caulobacter sp.
CATGTCGGAACGCGCCGCGAAGATCATGCGCGAGGACATGGAGAGCATGGGCCCGGTCCGCCTGCGTGACGTGGACCAGGCGCAGATGGCCATGGTGACGGTGGCCAAGGACCTCGCGGCCAAGGGCGAGATCATGCTGGCCGGCGCCGGCGGCGATGACGAGCTGATCTACTGATGGCCAGTCCCGCCCACACCCCCTTCGGCTTCGATACGGTGTTTGACGACGCCGGCGCGGTGGCGTTCCAGCCGATGCCGCGCAAGAAGCTCTGGACGCCGGAAGAGGTCGAGCAGGTCCGGGCCGCGGCCTATGCCGACGGCGAACGCTCCGCCGTGGCCCGGGCCGAGGCCGACGCCGCCGACGCCCTGGCCGATATCGCCAGCGCCGCGCGCTCGGCCATGACCGCCCTGGCCGGAGTCGCGCACGAACACCGCGTCGGCTCTGCAGGACTGGCCCTCGCCGCAGCGCGCTGCATCGCCGACGCCGCCCTGGACCGTTTTCCGGACGCGCCGGTCTCGGCGGCGCTGGAAGCCCTGGCCCGGGAGGTCGAAGCCCAGCCGCGCCTCACCGTCCGGGTCGCCACCGGGCTGGAGGAACGCGTCCAGGCCGCTCTTGACCAGACCGCGACCGCCATCGGCTTCCAGGGGCAGATCATCGCCCGCGCCGACGCCGCCCTGCCGCCGGCCGCCTTTGTCCTCGACTGGGGCGACGGCAAGGCCGCCTTCGATCCCATGGCCGCCGCAGCGCGCGTCGCGGCCGCTCTTGATGCAGCGTTGGCCTCGGAAGGCCTGCACGCTGAACCCCTTATCCCCGCCAACGAGGCAGACCATGGCTGAAGACAACAACCTGACGCTCGACGAGTTCGGCGCCGATGAGACCCTTGCCTCCGAGGTGCAGATCGATCAGGAGGTCAAGTCGGCGGCCGACCTGGCGCCGGTGTTCGACGTGCCGGTCAACATTTCCGCCGTGCTCGGCCGGGCCAACCTGTCCGTCGCCCAGCTGCTGCAACTGGGACAGGGCAGCGTGCTGGAGCTCGACCGCAAGGTCGGCGAGGCGATCGACATCTATGTGAACAACCGGCTGGTCGCCCGCGGAGAGGTCGTCGTCGTCGACGATCGCCTGGGCGTGACCATGACCGAAATCATCAAGGACGGCGACTCGGCCGCCTGAACGGCGACCGGGACGTAAAGGAGAGTACCCATGCGACTTCTGGTCGTCGGACGATTGAACGGGCAGCTGGCTCTCGCCGTGAAGATGGCGATGTCGGCGGGAGCCAAGGTGGCCCACGTGGAGACGGTGGCCGCCGCGACCCAGGCCCTGCGGGCCGGGCAGGGCGCCGATCTGCTGATGGTCGATTACGAGCTCGACATCGCCGGTCTGATCGCGGCCAACGAGGCCGAGCGCATTCGCGTGCCGGTCGTGGCCTGCGGCGTCGGGGCCGACGCGCAGCGGGCGGGCGACGCCATTCGCGCGGGGGCCAAAGAGTTCATCCCCCTGCCGGCGGAAGCGGACCTGATCGCCGCAGTGCTCGCGGCCATCGGCGACGACGCCCGGCCGATGATCGCCCGTGACCCGATCATGGAAGTGGTTATCAAGTTGGCCGACCAGATCGCCCCGTCCGAGGCCTCGATCCTGATCACCGGCGAAAGCGGCGTCGGCAAGGAGGTGATGGCCCGCTATGTCCACACCAAGTCGCGCCGCGCCAACAAGCCGTTTATCAGCGTCAACTGCGCCGCCATCCCCGAAAACCTGCTCGAGAGCGAACTGTTCGGGCACGAGAAGGGCGCCTTCACCGGCGCGGTGGCCCGGCGCATCGGCAAGTTCGAGGAAGCCACGGGCGGCACGCTGCTGCTCGACGAAATCAGTGAAATGGACGCCCGCCTTCAGGCCAAGCTGCTGCGCGCCCTGCAGGAGCGCGAGATCGACCGCGTCGGCGGCTCAAAGCCGGTCAAGGTCGACATCCGCGTCATCGCCACTTCCAACCGCGACCTGGTCCAGGCCGTGCGCGATGGGACGTTCCGCGAAGACCTGCTCTACCGCCTCAACGTCGTGAACCTGCGCCTGCCGCCGCTGCGTGAACGGCCGGGCGACATCGTCGCGTTG
>JBKJII010000465.1:0-3213 GCA_046598505.1 Caulobacter sp.
CGTGTTTTCGCGCTGACGGTCGGGGACATGTACCGAAGGTACGTGTCCCCTAAATCCACCGCCGCTGTATCTCGATTGGGGGACACGTACCTTCGGTAGATGTCCCCTAGCCAAACAGGTCCATCTGGTCGCCGGCCCTGGGCGGGACCCGGAACGCCGACACGTCCAGCGACTCTCGCGGCCGTTCCAGACCGTAGCGCTTCCGCGCCGCCCGGAACCGCGCCGCGACCAGGTCGGCGAGGGGCCCTTCGCCACGCCCGCGCACGCCGAACGCCGATGTGTAGGTCTTGCCGCGCCGCATCTGCCGGATCAGCGACATGACCCGCTCGGCCCGGTCCGGATGATCGGTCTTCAGCCATTCCTGGAACAGATCGGTGATCTCCAGCGGCAGCCGGATCATGACATAGCCGGCCGCCGTCGCCCCGGCCTCGGCCGACGCCTCCAGCACCTGCTCGAGTTCATGGTCGTTTAGCGCCGGAATGACCGGCGCAAACATGACGGTCACCGGGCAGCCTGCAGCGGTCAGCTGACGCACGGCGTCGAGCCTGCACTGCGGCGTGACCGCTCGCGGCTCCATGCTGCGGGCCAGCTTGCGGTCGAGCGTGGTGATCGAGATGGCGGCGCGGGCCAGGCCGGCCCTGCCCATCTCGCCGAGGATGTCGGCGTCGCGGGCGATCAGGTTGGACTTGGTGATGATCGTCAGCGGGTGATTGAACCGCTGCAGCACTTCCAGCACCTGTCGGGTCACGCGCAGCCTGCGCTCCAGCGGCTGGTAGGGATCGGTATCGGCGCCGATCTGGATGTGCTTGGGCTCATAGCCCTTGCGGGACAGCTCCGCCGCCAGCAGCCGCGCGGCCTCCGGCTTGAAGAACAGCCGAGTCTCGAAATCCAGGCCGGGCGAAAGCCCGAGATAGGCGTGATTTGGTTGAGCGAAGCAGTAGATGCAGCCGTGCTCGCAGCCTCGGTAGGGATTGATCGAGCGGTCGAAATGGATGTCCGGGCTGCTGTTGCGGGTGATGATCGTCCTGGCCTTGTCGGGCAGGACCACGGTGGTCAGCTGCGCCGGTTCCGGATCCTCCACCGTCCAGCCGTCGTCAAAGGCTTCGCGCGAGCGATCCTCGAACCGGCCGGACGCGTTGCTGCGCGCGCCACGGCCCTTCACCAGAGGTTGGAGAGACGACATGGCGCCATCCAACACCCGTGACGAGAACAAAACAAGAACTAATGATCAGCTGAAGCTGGCGCCAACGGCAATGACAAATGCCCATGCCTCCCCACCGAATGACAGGATCAGGCGCAGCACCAGAATGACGATGACGAAGATTGCGAGTGCAGCGGGTAAGCCATCCAGTTCGGTCCAATGGAGCACGCCCCAGGTAACCGGCATGGCGCCCAGAAGGGCGACCGCC
Source organism: Caulobacter sp. (assembly GCA_046598505.1). Taxonomy (GTDB): domain Bacteria; phylum Pseudomonadota; class Alphaproteobacteria; order Caulobacterales; family Caulobacteraceae; genus Caulobacter. Next base: position 1,410 of record JBKJII010000465.1, read on the forward strand.
GTCCTGAAACGGCCGCGACGCCGTCTCGCCTGGGTTTCACCAGTAAGGGGGTTTCCGAAGGAATCTGGCATGGACAGCCAACTAACACACCCAAGGGTTTAGTGCACGGGCGGTTGACCGCGCCGGGCGGCCGGGCTTGATGCCCCCATGATCTCCGTCGTCATCCAGACCCTGAACAACGCGCGCACGCTGACCGCCTGTCTCGGCGCGCTGGTGCCGGCGGCGGTGGACGCCATCGTCACCGAGGTGATCGTGGTCGACGGCGGCTCCACGGACGCGACCCTGGCCATCGTCGAGGACGCCGGCGCCAAGCGTGCGGACAGCATTGAGGCTGCGGTGGGGGTGGCCCGGAGCGACTGGCTGCTGCTGTTGCCGGCCGACCTGCGGCTGGAAACCGGCTGGGACGCCGAGGCGGCGGCGCATGTTCAGCATTCCGGCGGGCGCGGCGCCCGGTTCCGCGCGGCGCTGTGGTGGCCGATGCGGCTGGGCGACCAGCGGGCGCTGCTGATCCGGAGGGATCGGTTTGGCAAGCCGTTGGGCAGGATTCGCCGGCTGGATAGCCGGGCTTACGCCATCTGATTGTCACCCCTTCGGTCCGTCCGGGATGACAAGAGTGCCTACTTGTCCAGCCGGATGTCGATGATCGGCTCGCCCCTCGCCACGGCGTCCAGGGTGTTGGTCTCGCCGCCGAACCGGCGCTTGTAGGTCCAGTAGGCGACCATCACCTTCTCGACGTAGTCACGGGTTTCCAACGCCGGCAGGCTTTCCATGACCAGCAGGCTGTCCGCGCCCGGTCCGACCTTCTTGAGCGTGTTCAGCACCGTCCCGGCGCCGGCGTTGTAGGCCGCCACGGCGCGCAGCACGTCGTAGGCCTCGGGCCCGCCGCCGAGCGCGCGTTCCATCAGCCAGATGAAGTAGTCCTGCCCGACCCGCAGGTTGGTCGGGGCGTCGAGCAACGGCATCGGGTTGACCAGCAGCTGGTCATCGCCGGCCGCCCGGGCGGCCGCCACGGGCCGAACCTGCATCAACCCCATGGCCCCGGCGCCGGATACGGCAAAGGCGTTGAACCGGCTTTCCTTCCAGACCAGGGCGTAGACCAGCGCCTTGTCGAGCGTGAAGCCGCCTTGTGGCCAGAGCTCGGGCGAGGGGTAGTCTTCCGGGCCGCGGCGACGGGGCGGCGCGCGGCGGGCAGAGGGCGGAGGCGCAGCGTCGGCCGCGGTCGTGATGGGTGCGTTGAGGGCCAGGATCAGCGCCTGCCACTGCTGGCGCTCGGCCGGCGTCCTGGCCAGCGTCAGGCCCGCCCGAAGTTCAAGCCCTGCCTCCGTCGCCCGGCCGACCTGCATCAGGGCCGCGGCGCGATGGGCGCGCGAATTGCTCTTCACAAAGCTGGTCAGTGTCGGCGTTTCCGGCTCGGTCGCCGCGCGGATCACACCGAAGGCGCGCACCGCTTCCGCCATGTCTGGCCGCCAGTCGCCATCAACGGCGCCGAGGTGCTGTCCGCCCAGCTCCAGACTGCGGGCCGCGACCATGCCGTAGAAGGTGTGCGGGGATTTGGCCGCCATGCGCAGGAAGGCCGCCGCCTGGTCTTGCTCGCCGAGCTTCAGCGATGCGCGCGCCGCCCAGAAAGCCCCGCCGGCGCGCAGCCACTCATCCTCGTCTTCATCCAGCGCCACGCCGCGGAACCAGGCGCGCGATTCCTCGTAGCGTTGCAGCCGCCAGGCTGCGAGGCCGGCGATCCAGCGTTCACCGGCGGCAGGGGCCAGAGCCAGGGCCCGGGTCGCGTCGCCGGAATAGTAGGCTTCCC
>JBKJII010000042.1:0-7808 GCA_046598505.1 Caulobacter sp.
GAGGGCCGCCAGGGCGGCGATCCACAGGGTCAGGGCCAGCACCGACAGCGGCCAGTCGGTGGGCGGGGTGAAGCCGGGCATGGCCGGAGTCAGGGCTGCCTTGAGATGGTCCGCCGCCAGCGCCGGGAAGCCGAGGATGTAGGTCGCCGGCGGATGCATCGGGTCGACGAAGCCCGGCGCGAGCTTGCTCAGCGCCAGCGCCTGGACGATCCACACGCCCACCGGCACAAGCATGGCCGCCAGCCCGGCCCGCGTCGCGATAGCGACGACGGTGGCCAGGGCGCCCAGCACCATCATCTCCATCCAGGCGATGAAATAGAGGCCGAACAGGGACTTCAGGCCGGCGTCGCCCTCGCCGGTCCAGCGCACGCCGCTGCCGGTGATGGCGGCCGAAAGCAGGGCCCCGATCAGGCCTGCGACGGCCAGCAGGGCGATGCCGACGGCGGCGAGCACGCCAAACGTCGCCAGCTTGCCCAGCAACAGGTTGGCCCGGGTGTTGCGCGGCGTCAGCAGCCGCCAGGTCTCCCAGCGATAGTCGCCGGCCATGATCGCCGCCGCGCCGATCAGGAAGAACAGCTGCACGAGGAAGAAGTTGGAGTCGGAAACCGCGGTCAGCACCGGCTTGAGCAACAACACCGGCTGGCGCGCCAGCTCGGCGGCAGCCGCCCCGGCCTGTGAGGCGAACCTGGCCGTCATCGCCCGCACGAACAGCGCCTGGATCACGGCGATCAGGATCGAGGCGACGGGCACGAACCCGAGGCTCCAGAACAGCGTCCCGCGCGCCTTGAAGAAGCGCAGCCGCTCGGCGGCGAAGGCGTCAGCGAGCATCGGCGTCTCCCGTGGAGCTGAGGAACACCTGCTCGAGATCGCCGCCGATCCAGCGGGCCTCGGTGATGTCGACCCCGGCGGTGACCAGGGCCTTGATGAGAGCAGCGGCCTCGGCGCGCGGAATGGCGGCCAGCACGGCGTCCGCTCCGTCGGCCGCGCCCTTCGCGCCGAGGATATCGAGGACCCTGGCCGTCGGCGTCGCCAGCAGCCGCAGCTGCTCGCCGACCGTGGTGATCTGGTCGATGCGCAGCTCCTTGACCAGCTTGCCGCGATCGAGGATGGCCACGGCGTCGCAGACCCGTTCCACCTCATCCAGCTGGTGGCTGGCGAGGATGATGGTCACGCCGTCCTTGTCGGCCAGCTCGCGCATCAGGGCGCGGATCTCGAGAATGCCGGCCGGATCCATGCCGCTGGTCGGCTCGTCGAGGATCAGCACCTCGGGCCGGGTCAGCAGGGCGGCGGCCAGGGCCAGCCGCTGCTTCATGCCGACGCTGTAGCCGTTGACCTTTCGGTCCGCGGCCTCGGTCAGGCCCACGCGGTTCAGCCAGCCCTCAATGTCGGGACCCTTCTCGCCCGACTCCAGAGCCAGCATCGTCAGGGTGTCGCGAGCGGTCAGCCAGGGCAGGAAGCGCGGCGTCTCGATGACCGCCCCGATCTGCCGCAGCGCCCTGATGTCACCGGCCGGCGCGCCAAGCAGGCGGGTCTCGCCGGTTGTCGGCCGCACCAGGCCCAGCACGATGCGGAACAGCGTGCTCTTGCCGGCGCCGTTCGGGCCGAGAATGCCGAAGACGCCGCCGCGCGGGATATTCAGGGACAGGCCGTCGAGCGCCTTGACGGTCCCGTAGGCCTTGCTGACGTCGACAGCCTCAAGGGCGAAACTCATGGGGTCATCCGGTGGTCTGCTTCCGGTCATCGGTGTGGCACAGGGCGGAACTATGACGAGGTCGCTTGAGTCCGCCAAGCACCCGGGTGCAGATGGACGCCACCGTCCGGAGCCACGCCATGGTCGCGTTCGTTCGCCGCTTCTGTCTCGCCCTTGCGGCGTTGATCCTGATGGCCGGGCCGGCGCTGGCGGCGCACCGGGCGCCGGTGATCCTGATCTCCATCGACGGCTTCCGCGCTGACTATGCGACGCGCGGCGTCACGCCCACCCTTGCGGCCCTGGCCGCTGGGGGCGTCTGGGCCCGGGACGGCATGCGGCCGTCGTTCCCGGTCAACACCTTCCCCAACCACTACACCCTGGTCACCGGGCTGCGGCCCGACCACAGCGGCATCACCGACAACACCATGTTCGACGACGCCCGCCCCGGCGTGAAATTCAGCATGGGCGCCCGCGACCAGGTCCAGGACCGCTTCTGGTGGGACGCGGCCGAGCCGGTGTGGGTGACGGCCGAAAAAAAAGGTCTGAAGTCCTTCATTATGTACTGGCCGGGGTCCGAGGCCGAGATCCACGGCCTGCGGCCCAGCCGCTGGCTCGCCTATGACGAAAAGGATCCGGCCTTCGACCGCGTCGATCGCCTGCTCGGCTGGCTCGACCTGCCGCCGGCGGAACGGCTAGCCTTCATGACACTCTATTTCGAGGCGGTCGACACGGTCGGCCACCATGACGGCCCCGACAGCGCCGGCCTGAACCAGGCCCTCGCCAATGTCGACGCCGCCCTGGCCCGACTGGTGGCCGGACTGAAGGCGAGGGGTGTCTACGACAAGGTCAATCTGGTCATCGTCGCCGACCACGGCATGGCGCAGGTTTCGCCGGACCGCGTTCTGTATCTCGACGATTTCACGCCCCTCGCCGAGATCGGAGTGGTCACGCTGGGCACGGTTTCGGGCCTGATCGCGAGGACCCCGGCGGCCGAGGCGGCCCTGGTCGGCAAGCATCCGCACGTGGAATGCTGGCGCAAGGCCGAGCTGCCCGCCCGCTTTCACTACGGGACCAACCCGCGCATTCCGCCGATCGTCTGTCTGCCGGAGACCGGATGGACACTGACCACCCGCGAGTCCTACGCCCGGCGCACGATGACCGGGCGGGGCGGATCGCACGGCTATGATCCCGACGACCTGACCATGCGGGCGCTGTTCGTCGCCCACGGCCCGGCCTTCCGTCCCGGCGTCGTCCTGCCGGTGTTCGACAACGTTTCGGTCTATCCGCTGCTCATGCGGCTCCTCGGTCTCAAGCCGCGCCGCAATGACGGCGACCCGCGCGCCACTCGGCCAGCTCTGAGGTAACGGCAATTTATCGTGACGCCAGCCTGGTCGCTTGACCAGTTAGTTTCAATATGCGTTAAATATTGCACGTTCAGCAACGGAGGCCGTCATGGCCAGGACGCGTGCCCTGTCTTCCGCCGTCGTCTACCGCGATGCGGCGGCGGCCCTGAAGTGGCTGGAAGCGGCCTTCGGCTTCGAGACCACGCTGTTGATCGAGGACGCCGACGGCAAGCTCGCTCATTCCCAGATGGTCTACGGCGACAGCGTGGTCATGGTCGGCAATGAATGGACCAGCGAGCACCGCAGCCCGGCCTCGATCGACGGCCTGATGACCCAGACGGTGCACATCGACCTGGCCGAGGGGGACGGAACGGTCGATGATCACTGCGCCCGCGCCCGGGCCGCCGGCGCGGTGATCATCGTCGAGCCCGAGACCCAGTTCTACGGCGACCGCACCTATCGCTGCAAAGATCCGGAAGGCCACATCTGGACGGTCAGCCAGACGGTCGAGGTGATGACTCCAGAGGAGTGGGACACCAAGGACATGGGCCTCAAGACGACGATCTACAAACCCTGATGGCCGCCGCGGCGCGCCTCGACGAGACCCTGGCCGCCCTGGCCGATCCGCACCGGCGGCAGGTCGTCGAGCTGTTGCGGGAGCGGCCCAGGCGGGCCGGAGACCTTGCACAGGCGGCAGGCCTGACCGCCCCGGCGATGAGCCGCCACCTGCGCACCCTGCGCCGTTCGGGCCTGGTCGAGGAGACCTCGCCCGCATTCGACGCCCGCGTACGCGTCTATCAGCTGAGGCCCGAGCCAATGGTCCACCTGTTGCGCTGGCTGGAGGAGACCGAGCGGATGTGGAGCGCCCAGCTGGCGGCGTTCAAGGTCCATGTCGAGAAAGCTGACTGATGGCTTCACGGGTGGTCGTCTCGCTTCGCGTCAGGGCGACGCCGCTGCGCGCCTTCGAGGTGTTCACCCGCGAGATCGGTCTGTGGTGGAAACCCAACAGCCTGTTCGCCTTCACGCCGCGCGCGCCGGGCGTACTGTCGTTCGAGGGGAACGGGCGCCTGATCGAGACGCGCGACGGCGGCAAGGTGTTTGAGGTCGGCAGGGTCCGCGCCTGGGAGCCCGGCGCGCGCCTCGTGTTCGGTTGGCGCCAGGCGACCTTCACCCCCGACATGGATACCGAGGTCGAGGTGACCTTCGAGCCGGTCGGCGAGGAGACCCGCGTGACGGTGACTCACACCGGCTGGGACAGCGTGCCCCAGGCCCATCTGGCCAAGCACGGTTTCCCCGAGACCGCCTTCCTGGCGCGTCATGGCGAATGGTGGCGGGTGCTGCTGGGGGCGTTGAAGGAGAGGATGGAGGGATGATGGTGCGTGCGTTGAGCCCTTCTCCCAAGGGGAGAAGGAGGGGCCCGCCCTGCAAAGCAGGGTGGGCGGTTGAGGGGGTAAGGCGCCTCCGGATTGACCGTAACCCCTCACCCTCCCACGCCTGCGGCGCGGGCCCCTCCCTCTCCCTTCGTGAGAGGGACCAATGACCCACCACGACATCCGCGCCATCGCCCTGTCCCTGCCCGAAGCGCAGGAGCATCCGCATTTCGACCGGGCCTCGTTCCGGGTGCGCGGCAAGATCTTCGCCACCCTGCCTCCGGTCCAGGACGACGGCGTTCAGAAGGTCGTCCTCAAGCTGCCGGTGCTGGTCAAGGAGTCCCTTCAGCAGACCGACAGCAGCGCCATCGTGTCGCTGGGAAACTGGGACAAGGGCGGCTGGACGCAACTCGACATCGGGCGCATGGACGAGGACAGGATGGCTGATCTTGTGCGCCTCGCCTGGAAACAGGTCGCGCCGAAAACACTGCTGACCGGGGGGATGGCATGACGGACACGGGCTCACCGTCGCGGGGCGGCCGCCGGGCGGCGTTCGGCTTCATCTTCGTTTCGGCGCTGATCAACAGCGTCTCGTTCGGGATCATGATCCCGATCCTGCCCAACCTGGTGAAGCTGCTGACCGGCGGCGACACGGCCATGGCGGCCGACTGGAACGTGGTGTTCGGCGCGACCTGGGGCCTGATGCAGTTCTTCATCGGCCCGATCCTGGGCATGATGTCGGACCGCTTCGGTCGCCGGCCGGTGCTGTTGCTGTCGGTGTTCGGTCTGGGCGTGGACTTTATGTTCATGGCGCTGGCCCCGACCCTCATGTGGTTGCTGGTCGGGCGGGTGCTGAACGGCATGACGGCGGCCAGCTTCTCGACCGCCAACGCCTATGTGGCCGACGTCACGCCACCGGAGGAGCGGGCCAGGGTCTTCGGCATCATGGGGTCGGCCTTCAGCTTCGGCTTCCTGGTGGGTCCTGCGCTTGGCGGCTATCTGGGCGATCTCAGCCTGAAGATGACCGATCCGGTGATCCTCGGGTACACCGTCCATATGGCCCTGCGCCTGCCGTTCTACGTCGCGGCGGCCCTGACCTTCATCAACCTGATGTACGGGCTGTTCGTGCTGCCGGAATCCTTGGCGGTCGAAAAGCGGGCGGCCAGGTTCAACTGGCTCAAGGCCAACCCGGTGGGCTCGCTGATCCTGCTGCGCTCGCATCCTGATCTGCTGCGACTGGCCAGCGTCGGCTTCCTGTTCCAGTTGGCGCATACGGTGCTGCCGTCGATTTTCGTGCTCTACGTCGGCTATCGCTATCAGTGGAGCCCCTCGACCATGGGGCTGACCATGGCCCTGACCGGCATTCTCGGCATCATCGTGCAGATCCTGCTGGTTGGACCGGTGGTCAAGCGGATCGGCGAGAAGGGCGCGCTGCTGGTTGGCGCGATGTTCGGCTTCCTCGGCTTCGCCATCTACGGCGCGGCCCCGACGGGCGCGCTTTATCTCATCGGCACGCCGGTGTTCGCGCTGATGGGCTTCCTGCAACCGGGCCTGATGGGGCTGATGAGCCGCCGGGTGCAGCAGCAGGAGCAGGGGCAGCTACAGGGCGCCAACCAGAGTCTGCAAGGCATCGCCTCGATCCTCGGACCGGTGCTGTTCGGCCTGACCTTTGCCTGGTCGGTGCGGCACGACGCGACCATCCATCAGCCGGGACTGGGCATCCTCGTCGCAGCAGGGCTGATGCTGCTGGCCTTCCTCATCGGCCTGAGCGCCGCGCCGCCGCCGAAGGTCGCGGAACCGCCCGCCGCCTGAGACCTTTCACCGCCATCATTGCGCCCGAAATCTTCGCTGTTCTGGCGATGGGGGCCATCATGATCTGAAAGAGCTCATGCGCGCGACAAAACTCATCCTGCCGACCCTGGTCCTGCTGGCCGCCTGCTCGGGCCCGACCGCCAAATCCAGCGCCCAGGACGCCGGCCTCGCCCAACCGACCAAGGCCCCGCCTTCGAGCGTCGAGGGCCTGAAGACCTCCTTCGCCCCGGTGGTGAAGCGCGCCGCGCCTGCGGTGGTCAACGTCTCCAGCCGCCGCGTGGTGCGCCAGCGGGTCGATCCGTTCTGGGACCTGTTCAACGGTGGCGGCGGCGTTCCGCAGCAGCGGGTGGCCCAGTCTCTGGGCTCGGGCGCCATCGTCCGCGCCGACGGCGTCATCCTGACCAACAATCACAACATCGAGGGCGCCGACGAGATCATGGTCCAGCTCGCCGACCGCCGGGAGTTTCCGGCCAGGGTGCTGCTGGCCGATCCGCGCTCGGACCTCGCGGTGCTCAAGATCGACACCGGCGGCGAGCGGCTGCCCGTCATCGCCATCGATGACGCCGAGCCGCTCGAGGTCGGTGACCTGGTGCTGGCCATCGGCAACCCGTTCGGCGTCGGCCAGACGGTGACCAACGGCATCGTCTCGGCGACTGCGCGCTCGAACGTCGGCATCACCGACTACGCCTTCTTCATCCAGACCGACGCGGCCATCAATCCGGGCAACAGCGGCGGGCCGCTGGTCGACATGGACGGTGACCTGATCGGCATCAATACGGCCATCCTGTCGCGGTCCGGGCAGTCGTCCGGCGTCGGCTTCGCCATTCCGGCCGCCATGGCCCGCCAGGTGGTCAACGCGGCCCTCGGCGGCGAACATGCGGTGGTCCGGCCCTGGCTCGGCGCCCGGACCCAGGCGGTGACGGCGGATGTGGCCCGCAGCCTGGGCCTGCCCGCGCCGCGCGGCGTGGTCGTGACGGACATCTGGACCGGCGGCCCGGCCGCCCGCGCCGGCCTGAAGGTCGGCGACGTGATCCTCGCTGTCGGCGGCGAGGCGGTGAACGACGAGGGCGGCGCCACCTACCAGTTCGGCTCGCGCCGGCCCGGCGAGACGGTGCCGGTGCAGATCCTGCGCGATGGCGACGAGCGTAGCGTCACGGTGCGGGCCGAACCGGCGCCCGGCGGCCGGGGCGACGAACGCACCATCGCCGGCGCCAATCCGTTCCAGGGCGCGACGGTGGCCAATCTGTCGCCAGCCATCGCCGACGAGATCGGCGTCGATCCCTTCGCCGGCAAGGGTGGCGGCGTGGTCGTCACCCGGGTGGCCCAGGGCTTCGCCCAACAGGCAGGTCTCAAGCCCGGCGACATGGTCCGCGAGGTCAACGGTCGCCAGATCAGCTCGATGACCGACCTCAACGCCGCGATTTCCGGTGGCGGCAAGGTCTGGCGCGTGACCATCCAGCGCGGCGGCCAGATGATCACGGCCGCGTTCCGGACGTAGCCGGTTGGGGACAAGCACTTCATTGCGTGTCCCCATCAGCTTCAAGCGGCGAGGGACACGCACTGAAGTGCATGTCCCTGCGGTCGTGCTAAACC
>JBKJII010000048.1:0-2274 GCA_046598505.1 Caulobacter sp.
GCGCACCGCCGTGGGCGCCCGGCCCGTAAACCGCAGACGGCGAAGCGTCGAATGCCGCGACCAGCGCCAGCAGGCCCGCGCCGTTGCGCGCGAAGACCGCCCGTGTGAGCTCCGCCCCGGCGATGATCTCGCGGCCGATCTCCGGCCCGAACCGTTCGAGGAACGGCGTCACCACCTCGTCGACGACCATCTTCGTGTGGTGCAGGTCGATGTGTGCGTGCTCGGCGAAATAGCGGGCGTCGGCCTTGGGTTGGAAGCGGCCCAGGTAGCGCGCATTGAACAGGGTCGAGCGCTGGTAGGCGGTCTCGGCGAACAGCAGGAATCCAATCTGCCGGAAGACGTTGCGCGGGTTCTGGAACAGGCAGTGGATGGCGTTGTGCAGCATCAGGGTGTTGCTGTCGAACAGCCGCGAATAGCCGTTGTACGCGTCGTCGAGGTCGAATGACCGCATGGTCGCCCGGTAGAGCACCGCGTGTTTGTGGCCATGAGCGCCGTAGCCGAACTCGTCGATCAGGATGCGGAACAGAGCCGACTGCGGCGGGCCGAACTCGCCGATCACGCCCAGCGCCGAGGCCGAGGCCTCCGCCAGCAGGTCAGCCGAGGATTGCAGCAGGAAGTTCCGGTAGTGGTGCTCGCGCTGTGGATTGTCGGCCAGGGCGTCGAGGAAGGCGTCGGACGTCACGGCTCGCAGTTCGGGCAGTAGCCGGCCGATATAGCCCCGCACATCGCCGTCACCCGTCGCGGCGTCAGCGTCGGCCTGGAGCGGCGCGATGAGCTCAGCCTCCAGCCGTCCGCGCAGGGCGTTCAACGCCTGCATCCGGTCCTCGGCGTAGTGGGTCGCCAGCCGGTCGAGGATCAAGCCTGCCGGCGCCGTCTCGGGCAGAACGATGTAGCGAGCCTGGTAGCAGCGTAGCAGGGCCTGGTGCTTCGCATGCAAGACCAGCGCGGCGTCAGCGTTGGCGGGCAGGGGATCGATCCAGGCGTCGAAGGCGGCGTCGGGCGACGGGCCTGCATCCCGCGCCAGTCTCGCACCCAGATCGTTCAGCTCCCCCGCCGTGACCATCTCAGCCCGCCGCCGGCCGGTAGATCGAAACGCCGATCCCGCCCTTGACGAACCAGTCCTCCAGTCGCCAGCGGGACAGGGCCATGCTGGTGCCGTTCAGATAGGTCGGCGCGTCCGGGCTGCCGGCGATGACCGGGATATGCTTGATGATGATCCGTGAGACGAGGTCGGCCTTGAACAGGCTGGAGAGCAGTTCGCTGCCCCCTTCGGCGATCATGCTGCGCACGCCGCGAGCGTCCAGCAGGCTCATCAGCGCCTCGAGATCGACCTGATCCTCACCGCAGACCACGACCTCGACATGGTCGTGCGACCGCAGGGCCTCGACCGCTTCGGCCGTTGCACGGTGCGACACCGCGATCAGGGTCGGAACGCCGTCGTTCAGCAGGGTGCAGTCCGGCGGCAGCCGTCCGTCCGACGAGGGAATGACCCGCAGCGGGTTGCGGCCCTGCACGTAGCGAACCGTCAACTCGGGATCATCGACCCGCACGGTGTTGGCGCCGACCATGATGGCGTCGTTGGCCGCCCGCTGAGCGTGGAACCAGGCCTTCAATTCGTCGGTGGAGTAGAGGAACAGATCCTTGCTGGAGGCCGAAGGCCCGAGCGAAAGCTTGCCGTCGATGGTCAGCTCGGAAAGCGTCGTGATTTCGACCATTGGCCCCCCCGACGACATCGCTGGATATCAGTCTGCCACGTTTTCGTTCGTGTCAGAACGCGGTGGACGACGTCCGGTTCAAACAGATGTAGGGCGAGGGCTGGTCAGGTCCATGCGGCGTCCTTATCTGGGCGAGACCATCGGGGGACGTTCGTGCAGCCCATTATTTCCATCGCCGGCCTGGCCAAGACCTATGCCGGCGGATTTCAGGCGCTCAAGGGTGTCGATCTCGAGATCCGAAAGGGCGAGATCTTCGCCCTGCTCGGGCCGAACGGCGCGGGCAAGACGACCCTGATCGGGGTGGTCTGCGGCATCGTCAACGCCACGGGCGGGACCGTCATCGCCGACGGCCATGACATCGTGAAGGACTACCGCGCCGCCCGCACCAAGATCGGCCTGGTGCCGCAGGAGTTGAGCACCGACGCGTTCGAGACCGTCATCGCCACGGTCAAGTTCAGCCGCGGCCTGTTCGGCAAGGCGCCCGATCCGGCGCACATCGAGAAGACGCTGCGCGCGCTCTCGCTGTGGGACAAGAAAGACAACAAGATCAGGGAACTCT
>JBKJII010000074.1:0-2845 GCA_046598505.1 Caulobacter sp.
CGTACGACGAGCAGATGGTCTACAAGCTCAAGCAGGGTCGTCCGCCGCTCGGCATCGACCTGAAGCTGACCGACGACGCCGGGCATGAGCTGCCGCATGACGGCCGCACCTTTGGCAATCTCAAGGTCCGGGGCCCCTTCGTGGTCCGCGAGTATTTCAAGGGCGCCGGCGGCAGGATCCTCGACGGCGAGGGCTATTTCGACACCGGCGACGTCGCCACGATCGACGCCGAAGGCTTCATGCAGATCACCGACCGCGCCAAGGACGTGATCAAGTCCGGCGGCGAGTGGATCAGCACGATCGACATCGAGAACATCGCCATGGGCCATCCCAAGGTGGCGCTGGCCGCAGTTATCGGCATGCCGCACCCGAAATGGGACGAGCGTCCGTTGCTGCTGATCAAGCTCAAGGACGGCGAGAAGGCGACCAAGGAAGAGATGCTGCGCTTCCTCGAAGGCAAGATCGCCAAATGGTGGATGCCGGACGACGTGGCCTTCGTCGACGACATCCCGCTGGGCGCCACGGGCAAGATCGACAAGAAGCTGATCCGCGAACGGATGAAGGACTATGTCCTGCCTTCGACGCCGGTCCTGGCCGCGACGGTCGTTGCCGAGAAGGCCGCGCCGGACCCCGTCCTGCATGCGCCGGAACCCGCGCCGCCGGCGCCGGAGCCTGTCATGCACGCCCCCGAGCCGATCGCGCCGGAAACGCCCGCGGGAAAATCTGAGGCCCCGGCCGGCGTGGCTGCTGTCGGGGCCAATGAGCCCGTGGATGCCGAGTTCGAAGACAAGGTTCCGGCGGCCATCGCGGCCGCCACCGCTGCTGCTGCTGCGGCGGCAGTCGCGGCGAAGGCCACCGCTGAATCCCGGCCTGAGCCGGTCGAGGAGCATCTGTCCTGGTCGTCCTCCGACCGCGAGGACGACGGCGACGTCCCGGCGGCGTTGCCGTCGATGCCGGACATGACGCCGATGGCGGGCGGCAAGCCCGCGCCGAAGGACGCGCCCCTGTCGCTGAAACCCACGCCGGTCCGTGGTTCAGCACCCTCGTCCAGCGAGGCGCCGCTGGCCTTCACACCGGTCCAGCCGGGCGATGCCAGGCGCAAGAAGGGTAAGTCCAGGTCAAAGGCCAGGGCCGACGGAAAGACCGGGCGCGGCTTCGCTGATCTCTATCTCGACCTGGCGCTGCTGGTGTCGCTGGCTCCGGCCGGCATGTGGCTGGCCGGCGCCCTGGCGTCCAATTTCCACCTGATCACGCCCGAGCAGGGCTTCGACATGATGCTGATCCAGGGCCCGACCCGGTCCCTTGGCTGGGCCCCGGCGATCGCGCTGGTCGGCGTTCTGACCGGAATAATCGGCATGCTCGTCGCTGTGTTCGGCGGCTTCCGCCGACTCTGGGGCAAAGCGCTGCTGCCGCTGCTGGTTACCGCCCTGACCTGGGGCAGCTTCATCGGTTTCGGCCTGTGGGACACCTCGATCCCGCTGGTGCATGACGTGTCGACCGACTGGCAGGACCCGCTGATGTTCTCGCCCACCGTGCTGAAGGTGCGCGGGCCGGACGCCAATCCGGTCGATCCGTCGCCGATCCTGCCGCTAGGTTCGCGGGCCTACGCCGGCCGCGCGGTGGCCGACGTCAACGCCGAGACCTGCCCTGCCGCCCGCCCTGTGACGATCGCCGCCAGCGCCGCCCAGGCTTTCAACGCCGCCAAGGCGGCTGTCGAGGGCGCGGGCATGTCGATCATTACGGCCGATCCGGCCTCGGGCCGCATCGAGGCCACGGCGGTCAGTCTGCTCTATGGCTTCCAGGACGACGTCGTGGTCAGGGTTCGCCAGACCGGCGGCGGCGCCCGCATCGATCTGCGCGCCGTTCGCCGCACCGGCGCCGGCGACATGGGCGCCAACTGCCGCCACATCGAGACCCTCGTGCAGGCGTTGGCGGGGTAAGTCCTGGCCTGGCCCTTTGGAATTCGGTGACAGTTTCCGAATTCGACCCTGCGGCCACCCGTCGAACAGGCGGGATGCGAATTCGGTAACTGTCACCGAATTCCCTGCTGAACTACCCCGCCAGCCGGTAGTCACTGTCCAGGGCCGGCTCGCCCTCACAGACCACCCGGCCTTCCTTCACCAGCTGGATCATGTGGGCCATCACCGAATGCGCGGCGGCTGCGTGCAGGCGGACGTCCACGGCCTTGTAGAGCTCGGTCACCATCGCCTTGATCCGCGTATGCCCGGACGCCAGCGCCGCCAGGATCTGCGCCTCGCGGCCGCGCCGGTGGTCGATGTAGGCCTGTACGAACGGCCCCGGCTCGGTGATCGGCGGGCCGTGCGTTGGCCAAAGGGTCGAAAAATTGCGCGCCTTCACCCGGTCGAGGCTGGCGAAATAGTCGCCCATGTCGCCGTCGGGCGGGCTGATCACGGTCGTTGACCAGCCCATGATGTGGTCGCCGGAAAACAGCGCATTCTCTTCCAGCAGGGCGTAGCAGATGTGGTTGGAGGTATGCCCCGGCGTCGGGATGGCCTCCATCGTCCAGTCGCCGCCGTTGAACGTCCCGCCGTCGCACAGGCCGACATCGGGCGTGAACACCCGGTCGTCGCCGGCTTCCAGCCGCACGTCCGGATCGGTCGGCACGCCTTGCTGGGCGCAGGCGTAGATCACTGCGCCGGTCCGCGCGGCCAGCGGCCGGGCCAGCGGCGAGTGGTCCATGTGGTTGTGGGTGACGAAGATATGAGTGATCCGTTCGCCGGCCGTGGCGGCCAGGATCGCCTCCAAATGGTCATCCATGTCCGGGCCCGGGTCGATCACCGCGACCTCGCCGTTGCCGATGATGTAGGTGCCCGTGCCCAGGAAG
>JBKJII010000223.1:0-9021 GCA_046598505.1 Caulobacter sp.
CTGGGCGCCGGGCGCGAAGGTCTGCTCCCAGTGGAAGGTGGTCTTGAGGATCGCTACAAGCCGGCCGTCGGCGGCAGCGTCGGCACCATGGTCGGGTCACCCGGCTACATGGCCGACGCCGAAGGCGCTCAGCAACGGGCCCGCTACTGCATCGACTCCGGCTTCCTCGCCGCCGTGACCAGGGCCAAAAAGGGCCAGGACTACCCGCCGTTCACCGAAACCCGCATCGCCTACGTCCTGACGACCGGCGGCAACTGGGCCAAGCCGATCGGCGACTTCCATCTGACCATCGACAAGGGTGCGGCCGCCAACCTGGTCAGCTTCTGCGCCAGCGGTGTGAAGAAGACCGGCCCGACCCGGTTCGAGGTGCGCAAGACCAACTGGCGGCCGGACAAGGACCTGTGGATCCTGATCCTCAAGCCCCTGCCGCCAATGGAGTGACGCTGGGTCACGCTTTCCCTTCGCGTCAGGCGGCTTATCCTGAGTCCATGACAGGCCCCGTTCTCGACCCCAACTACGACCCCCGCAGCGACGGCGCGATGCGCGAGGCCGGCCAGACCTCGGTCAAGCCGCGCCATGCCGCGACCCTGATCATCGTGCGACGCGACGCCAGGAAGCCCCGGCTGTTGATGGGCCGGCGCAACCGCGGCCACGCCTTCATGCCCGACAAGTGGGTGTTCCCAGGCGGCCGGATCGACCGTGGCGACTTCACCGCCCCATCCGCCAATGATCTCCAGCCCGAGGTCGCCGCCAAACTGGCCATGACAGCCCGCCACGCCAGCCCGCAGCTGCCGCGCGCCCTCGCTCTGGCCGCCATCCGTGAAACCTTCGAGGAAGCCGGACTGCTGCTGGCGAAGAAGTCCCCGCCCCGGCCGGGCGTCGGCGGCTGGCGCGAGTTTCTCGAGGCCGGCGCCCTGCCAGACCTTGCGGCGCTGGACTATGTCGCCCGCGCCATCACCCCGCCTTACCGCCCCCGCCGGTTCGACGCCCGCTTCTTCATGGCCGAAGCCGAGTCGCTGCTGAGCCTGGAGCGGCGCCCCGACTGCGGCGAACTGGACGAGATCGAGTGGGTCGATCTGGACGAGGCCCTGGCGCTCGACCTGCCCAACATCACCCGCTTCGTGGTGGCCGAGATCGCCGAGCGGCTGTCGACCGGTCCCAGGCCGATCCCGTTCATGCGCTTCCTGAACGGCGCCCGGCGGCTGGAGCATCTGTGACGCCTAGTTCCTCGAAACCGGTAAGGCCGCGCCACGCCGCCAGCCTGATCCTGCTGCGCAAGACCGTCGCGGGACCGCAGGTGCTGATGGGCAGGCGGCCGGCGAAGTCGCGCTTTGCACCCGACGTGTTCGTGTTTCCCGGCGGCCGGGTCGATGCGGCGGACTATGACCGCCCCACAGCCAGCCCGCTGGCGGCCGACTGCGTCCGGCGCACCGGCGCTGACACCCGCCTGGCCGCCGCGCTCGCCACCGCCGCGATTCGAGAGACGGAGGAGGAAACCGGTCTTGTACTGGCCCACGACCACGGCCCCCTGATCCTGGCGGCCCGCGCGATCACCCCGACCAACAGTCCGGTGCGCTTCCACGCCCGCTTCTTCGCTGCCGACGCCGATCTGGCCAGCGGCGAGGCTGCCGACACAAGCGAACTGGCTGATCTGGCCTGGCGCGGCCTCGAGGGCGCCCTGCGCCTGCCCCTGTTCGACATCACCGAGGCGGTTCTCAAGACCCTGCAGAGGGAGGGCGCGCCGTTCATGATGACCTATCGTGCGGGAGCCACGATCGTTCGCGCCCTGCCCTGATTGACTTCGCGCACGCGATGAGTATGTTCCGCGCCTCTTTCGTTTCGGCCCTCGCGGCTACCCAGGGATTCCCACGATGGCCAAACCGGCTTCCATCAAGATCCGCCTGAACTCCTCGGCGGACACCGGCTTCTTCTACGTCGCCAAGAAGAACGCCCGCACCATGACCGAAAAGCTCGTGCTGAAGAAGTACGACCCGGTCGTGCGCAAGCACGTCGAATTCAAGGAAGGCAAGATCAAGTAAGAGGCTTCAAGCCCTTGCAGGATTTAGGAAAACCCGGCCTCAGCGCCGGGTTTTCTGCTTTTCGGGCCGGGTGCCGAGCATCGGCTTGCGCTTGCTGGGCAGGCTGACGCCAAGCCCGAACAATGCCATCAGAAAGCACAGGCCTGTCAGAAAGATCGCGACGCCGGGAATGGCGCTCCATTCTTCCGGACGCGGATGCAGGCCTGCCATGGCCTCGAACAGCGATCCCCACAGCACCGCCACCGCGACGCCCAGGGCGCCGGTCAGGAGACGGCCTTTCAGGCTCTCCTGGTCAGCGTAGGCAAAGACCGCCGCGCCCAGCAGCAGCAAGCCAGCCGCGACATCATCCAGCCAGAACGGCGACGCCGCCCAGGCGTGCCAGTTTCGCAGCACGACGGCTGCAATCATCATCGGACCCACCGCCCCCGCGATGGGTACCGACAGACGACGCCAATTCATGAACTACATCCTCCCGACACAACCCAGAATACTCGGGTTTATGTCGGATACCAGACAGTAGCCGGCCCGTTCCGGGTAGCGAAACGCAGATTTCTGTGGAAATCACGCGGCGCGGGAAATGACCCTGTTTCGCCCGGCGGCCTTGGCCTCGTAGACGGCCTCGTCGGCGCGTTTGAGCAGCGCATCTGGTGAGTCTGATTCGCCCACCGTCGTCGCGACACCGACTGAAATCGTCACCGTGAGCAGTTCGCGGCCGCCGGCCACCCGGAACGGCGAACCGGCCACATGCAGCCGGATTCGTTCAGCGACCCGCTGGGCATCCTCAAGCCGGGCGCCGGGCATGATCACCGTGAACTCCTCGCCGCCGTAGCGGCAGGGCAGATCGATTGCGCGCACGTTTGACGCCAGCCGCACGGCGAACTCGCGCAGCACCTCGTCGCCAATGTCGTGGCCGAACGCGTCATTGATCTTCTTGAAGTGGTCGATGTCGATCATCAGCGCCGAGACCGGATCGCCGCCATGCGCCGCCCGTTTCACCAGGGCGCCCAGCTGGCCTTCCATATATCGGCGGTTGTGCAGGCCGGTCAGTTGGTCGGTGACGGCCAGTTCAAGCGAATGGTCGAGGTTGTCGCGCAGGAAGTCGGTGTAGCGCTTGCGGCGGATCTGGGTCCGGGCGCGGGCGGCCATCTCCTGCGGGTCGAGCGGCTTGGTCAGCAGATCGTTGACGCCGATCTCCAGCGCCTTGACCAGCCGGTGGCGCTGGTCGGGATCAACGATGGCGAGGATCGGCAGATGCCGCGTGGCTTCGTCCGACCGGATGGTGGCCGCGAAGCGCAGGCCATCGAACGATTTGGCTGTAGCGTTGACGATAATCAGGTCAACCGGCCCGCGCGCGGTCAGGTGGGCCTTCTCCGGGTCGAATTCGATCACCGGACGATGCTCGACGGCCAGTTCAGCCATCAGGCGCTGGGCCTGGCGTTCGTTGTCGTCGACGATCAGCACACGGCCGCCTGTACCGCCAAGGCGCGCAGCGGCGCCGGCGATGACACCGATGCGACGGCCGGAGGCTTCCCGGGCGCGCAGTTCATCCATCACCTGCTTCAGCCGGGTCAGGCTGCGCACGCGGGCGAACAGCATGACGTCGTCGATCGGCTTGGTCAGGAACTCGTCGGCGCCGGCCTCCAGCCCCTCGATGCGGTCAGACCGACCGTCGAGCGCCGTGACCAGCACGACCGGGATGTGGCGGGTGGCTGGATCGTCTTTCAGACGACGGCAGACGGCGAACCCGTCCATGCCAGGCATCATGACGTCCAGCAGGATGATATCCGGCACCTCGGAGGCGGCCATCGCCAGGGCGGTGGGGCCGTCGTTGGCGGTGATCACGTCGTAGTACTCGGCGGCCAGCTTGGCCTCGAGCAGCTTCACGTTGGCTTCGATGTCGTCGACGACCAGGATCCGCGCGCTCATCCGTCCGCCCTCCTAGTCCAGCAACCGCTTGATGGTGTCGAGGAAGTGCACCACCGAGATCGGCTTCGAAATGTAGGCCTCGCAGCCGCCCTCGCGGATCCGCTCCTCGTCGCCCTTCATGGCGAAGGCCGTCACGGCCACCACCGGGATATGGTTCAGGTCGTCGTCTTCCTTGAGCCACTTGGTGACTTCCAGGCCGGAGATCTCCGGCAGCTGGATATCCATCAGGATCAGGTCGGGCCGGTGTTCGCGCGCCAGAGCGAGCGCCTGCAAACCCTCACGGGTCTGCAACGTCTCGTAGCCCTGGGCATCGAGCAGGTCGTGGAAGAGCTTCATGTTGAGCTCGTTATCCTCGACGATGAGGACCTTCTTGGCCATTCAGAGACCTGCAATCCCAGCCGTGTTCGACGTGGCGGCGCGCGAGAGACTCACCGCTGTCGTGTTCCGACCAGTAATCAGGGAATATCCTTAAACCCGAGCTAACCCTCAGAACGAACCACGAGATCGCCTTGCAGCCTGTCGCCCTCGAAGATCTGGCCATCGCGCCCGCGGCGCCGCTGCTCATCGTCGATGTCGACGAGGTGCTGGCGCACTTCATGGCCGGCTTCGAGCGCTACGTCGGGCGCCACGGCTACGAGATGCGGATCGACCGTTTCGCCTTGTTCCAGAACCTTTACAGGCCGGGAGAGGCCCAGCACCTGGACCTCGAAACGGGCAGAGCGCTGTTCGACGACTTCTTCCGTCACGGCGCTGACGACCTCCAGCCGGTAGATGGCGCGGCCGACGCCCTGGCCACTCTGTCGCAGCGAGCGGGCATCGTGATTTTGACCAACGCCCCGGCCCATGCGCTCGAATCACGCACCGGTTGGCTGTCGCAACACGGCTTCGACTACCCGATGATTCTCCATTCCGGCCTCAAGGGCCCGACCATCGCCGGCATGGCCGCCCGGACCCGCGGCCCGGCGGCCTTCATCGACGACCTGCTGCCCAACCTGGAGTCCTCGGCCCAGTCCGCCCCGGCCGTCGCCCGCTTCCAGATCATCGCCGACCATCGCCTGCGCCCGATGGCCCCGACCGCGCCGGACCGCCACGACCTGCACGAGGCCTGGACAACGCTGGGCCCGGCGCTGGGGGCGGTGATCCGGTGATCCGCATCGGTGTGGACATCGGCGGCACCAAGATCGAGGCGGCCGCCCTGGCCGCCGATGGCGCGTTCGTCGCGCGGGTGCGGAAAGCCAATCCGGGCGACTACGACGGCTTCCTGCAGGTCGTGGCGGAGCTGGTGACCGAGGCCGAGGCGCAGGCCGGCGCAACGGTCGACCGCGTCGGCATCGGCATGCCGGGCTCGATCTCGACGAAGACCGGCCTGATGCGCAACGCCAACTCCGTCTGGATGAACGACCGGCCGATGCGCGAGGACCTGGCGCGGGTGCTGGGCCGCCCTGTGCGGATGGAGAATGACGCCAACTGCTTTGCCCTGTCCGAGGCCGTCGACGGCGCGGCCACAGGCGCGCGGGTGGTGTTCGGGGCGATCCTCGGCACCGGCTGCGGCGGCGGGGTGGTCGTGGACGGCCGCACGGTCGACGGCCGCAACGGCGTCGGCGGCGAATGGGGCCACAACCCCCTGCCCTGGCCGTCGAAGGACGAGCACCAGGCGCACCTGTGCTGGTGCGGCCGGGTCGACTGCCTGGAAACCTGGACCTCGGGCTCGGCATTCGTCGAGGACTATCAGCGCGCCACCGGCCTGATCCGCGACGGCGCGACCATCGTGGCCGCGGCCCATGGTGGCGAAGCGGCGGCGGAAGCGGCGCTGGACCGCTACATCAGCCGCCTGGGGCGGGCGCTGGCGGCGATGTGCAACCTGCTGGACCCGGATGTCATCGTGCTCGGCGGCGGCATGTCGAACGTCGACGCGCTCTACGAACGCCTCCCGCCGGTGGTGGCGCACTACATCTTCTCCGACAGCTTCGAGACGCCGATTGTGCGGGCAAAGCACGGGGATTCGTCGGGGGTCAGAGGGGCGGCGTGGCTGTGGCCGCTGGAGCAGTAATCGCTCCCGTTTCAAATATTTCCGTCAGGGCCCGGCTTGTCCGGGCCACCCAAGAACTCCGATGTCGGAATGAAGAGCGTCCGTAGATCAGCTGCACGGGACCGTGCGCTTGGGTGGCCCGGACAAGCCGGGCCATGACGGTGAGAAAATTGCGTGAACCGGAAGTATTATTTCCGCCCCCACCCCGCCTTCGGCGCGCTCGCCTCCCGGCTCTCCGGGATCAGCGCGCGCAGTCGCCGGCTGAAGCTCTTCAGCGCCACTTCGTTTACGCTCAGCGGGCCTTGCGTGTAGCTGGACGAGGCCATCCCGGCCTGAACCCGCTCGATCAGCACCTTGTCCTCGATGTTGACCTGCCGGTTGACCCGCCAGTTCAGGTAGCGGGCCGCGCGCATCTCCCGCCGGTCGTCCGGCAGGACGTAGGCGATTTCGCGCAGCACCGTCTTCGTCGGCGAGACCGGCAGGAACTGCATGAAGTCGATCTGGTCGGGGTAGATGTCGAAGGCCACGTTCGGCCAGAGCTTGAAATAGGTCCACAGTCGGCGGCGCTCCGGCGGCAGGTGCTCGACCACCGGCAGCAGGGCCTGATAGCGCCGCTCCGACCAGTTGTCCGACGGCGTGTCGCGCAGAGCGCCCCACATCTTGTCGCACCATTCGCCGGCTCGCAGGCCATAGCCGGCTCCGAACAGCCGCGTCAGGCCCGGGTGAGCAACGGTGATGTGCAGGCTGTCGGAATAGTTGTCCGAGACGTTTTTCCAGTTCACCTCCCGCTCGCGCAGCGTGACCCGGCCGAGCGGCTGGAGCTCCTCCATCCGGTAGGGTTCCATCTCGGCGTAGTAGGGCCCAAGCATCTCGCGCACCGACGGCAGGCCGCCCTCAAGGCGCACGAACACGAAGCCGAGGCAGATCTCCAGTTCGACCGGGACGAGGTTGTGCGAGGCCTGGTCTAAACCCTCGAAGGCCTTCAGATGCGGCACCCCGGCCAGCCGACCACGCAGGTCGTAGCTCCAGGCGTGGTAAGGGCAGGTCATCCGCATCCCGCAATTGCCCGACGGCCCGTCGACGACCCGCGACGCACGATGGCGGCAGACGTTGTGGAAGCCGAGAACCTTGTCGATGTCCCCCCGCACCACGACGAGGCTCTCGCCCAAGAAGTCCAGAGTGTGAAAGTCGCCGGGCCGGGGGACGTCGGACAGGTGGCAGACGATCTGCCAGGACTGGCGGAACACGGCCCGCTTTTCGGCCTCGAAGAAGTCGGCGTCGTGATAGATCCAGCCCGGCAGGCCAACGTTGTCGCCCGCTGTCTCCGGCTGGATCTCCGCTGACCGGATCGCGCTCATAATCTTCCTCATTCCCGACGGCCTTTAGACACTCCGCCGTGCTTTTCAGGTCAAGACATCCTGACGCGCCGCGACTCACCGTCGGTGTATGCTGCCCGTCATGACCGCCCTCTGCCGCGACTGCTTCTGGACCGGGACGGACGCCCAGCGCCGTTGCCCGGCCTGCGGCTCGCCGCGCGTGCTGGCGCATGCGGAGCTGGCGACCCTGTCGATGGCGCATCTGGACTGCGACGCCTTCTACGCCTCGGTGGAGAAGCGGGACCGGCCCGAGTTGCGTGACGGGCCGCTGATCGTCGGCGGCGGGGTGCGCGGGGTGGTGACCACCTGCTGCTACATCGCCCGCATGAGCGGTGTGCGTTCGGCCATGCCGATGTTCAAGGCGCGCGCGCTGTGCCCGCAGGCGGTCATCCTGCCGCCTGAGTTCGCCAAGTACCGGGCCGAGAGCAAGCGTATCTTTGCCAAGGTCCGCGACCTGACCCCGCTGGTCCAGCCGCTGTCGCTGGACGAGGCCTGGATCGACCTGTCGGGCACCGAGCGGCTGCACGGCGCGCCGCCGGCGATGATGCTGGCCCGGCTGCAGGGGCAGATCGAGGCGGAGATCGGCCTGACCGTCTCGATCGGCCTGGCGGCCAACAAGTTCATGGCCAAGATCGCCTCGGAGATCGACAAACCGCGCGGCTTTTCGGTGATCGGCGGGGCGGAGTCGCAGAGCTTCCTCGCGCCACGACCAGTGCGCATCCTGCCAGGCGTTGGCCCGGTGATGGCCGCGTCACTGGAGAAGGCCGGCTTTCGCACGATCGGCGACCTCGCCGCCGCCGATCTGAAGGAGCTGGCGGACCTGTTCGGCCAGCACGGCCTGCAGCTGCACAAACTGGCCCACGGCCAGGACGCCCGGGTCGTGAACCCCGACCAGCACCGCAAGACCATCAGCGCCGAGACCACCTTCAACAGTGACCTGTCGGTGATCGGCGACCTCGAGGACCGGCTCTGGCCCCTGTGCGAGAAGGTCGCGCGGCAGCTCCGGGCCGAGGGCGTCGCTGGCCGGGTGGCCAGCCTGAAACTGCGCACGCCGGACTTCAGGATCATCACCCGACGCCGCACCCTGCCCGTCCCGACCCAGACGGCCCGCACCCTGTTCAACATCGCCCGCGAGTTGCTGTCCGCCGAACCGCCGGGCCGGTCCTACCGTCTGATCGGCGCCGGTCTGTCGGACTTCATCGAGGCCGGCGCGGCCGAGGGCGACTTCTTCGCCCAGGACGAGGCGCGCAGCCTGAAGAGCGAAACGGCGGTCGACAGCCTGAGGGCGCGGTTCGGCAAGGGGGCCGTGGTGACGGGCCGGGCGCTGGGGCGCGAAGAGCGGGATTGATCAGCAGTATCAATCTATTCTGCCGCCTTCCGGAGACTAGGTTCTGTTGTCGAAGTGCCTGACCCAGAGTCGGGCCGAGGCGACGAGGACGAAGCCGATGTAGCTATCTGCGGTCTTGTCGTAGCGGGTAGCCAGTCTGCGGCTGTGCTTGAGTTTTGAGAAGCATCGCTCGACGTGGTTTCGCAGGGCGTAGAGATGGCCGTCGATGATAGGCTGGACCTTGCGGTTGCGCTTGGGTGGGATGACGGCGGCGATGCCGCGATCCTCCAGGTCGGCGAGGATGGCGTCGGCGTCGTAGCCCTT
>JBKJII010000301.1:0-4736 GCA_046598505.1 Caulobacter sp.
GCTTGGCGGTGATAACGATAGCCGGCTCGGGCGCGGGGATCGGGAAGGCATGGTCGCGCCGCGCCACGCCGCGCGTCACCTGCAGATACAGCAGGCCATCCTTGACCCGGTTGCGACGCAGCGCCTCGCGCAGGACCAGCTCCAGCGGTTTGCGCGCCATGGGCATGCGGATGCCCAGCTCGCCAAGGCTCCGCTCAAGCCGCTCGAAATGGCCTTCGGTGTCGACCATCCTGCCGCCGATCACGGCCCAGACCTCGTAGACGCCGTCGGCCAGCTGGTAGCCGCGGTCCTCGATATGGACGGCCGCCTCGCCATGCCGGACGAAGCGGTGGTTCACGTACGCCCAGCGCGACATCAGTCCTCGACCTCCTCGACGGCGCGTGAGCCCGCCAGGCCGAGGGACTTCAGCTTCCGGTGCAGCGCCGACCGCTCCATGCCGATGAAGGCGGCGGTGCGCGAGATGTTGCCGCCGAACCGCAGGATCTGGGCGTTCAGGTATTCCCGTTCGAACAGCTCCCGCGCCTCGCGCAACGGCAGGGCGATGATCCGCTCGGTGCCGATGGCCCCGTTCTGCGACGCGCTGGGCGTCTCGGCCGGCAGCATGTCCGCGGTGATCGGCTCGTTCGGGTCGCCCGAGGCCAGGATCATCATCCGCTCGACGTTGTTGCGCAGCTGGCGGACGTTGCCCGGCCAGTCGTGCACCTGCAGCGTGGCGATCGCGTCCTCGCCCAGCTTGCGGCGCGGCAGGCCGGTCGCCTCGGCGATGCGTTCGATGAAATAGTTGATCATTTCCGGCACGTCGTCGCGACGCTCGGCCAGACCCGGCACCCGCACGGGCACAACATTGAGGCGGTGAAACAGGTCCTCGCGGAACCGGCCGGCCGAGATTTCCTCGCGCAGGTCGCGCGAACTGGACGAGATGACCCGCACATCGACCTGCACATCGACGTCGCCGCCGACCCGCCGGAAGCGCTGTTCGACCAGCACCCGCAGGATGCGGCTCTGGGTCTCGCGCGGCATGTCGGCCACTTCGTCGAGATACAGGGTGCCGCCGTGGGCGCGCTCGAACACGCCGATCTTGCCCGGCTTGCTGCCCTCGCCTTCCTCGCCGAACAGCTCCAGATCCATGCGCTCTGGCGCCATCCCGGCGGCGCTGATGGCGACGAACTCGCCCTTGGCCCTCGGGCTGGCCGCATGGACCATGCGGGCGACCAGTTCCTTGCCCGACCCGGCCGGGCCGGCGATCAGCACCCGGCTGTTGGCCGGGGCGACCTTGGCGATCAGTTGGCGCAGCTGCTGGGCGGCCAGCGACTTGCCGATCAGCCCGTCGGGCGCCAGGGACTGGGTGCGCAGACGGCGGTTTTCGCGACGCAGGCTGGCCGACTCAATCGCCCGCTCGACCATCAGCAGCAGCCGGTCGGACTTGAACGGCTTTTCGAGGAACTCGTAGGCCCCGCGCTTAATCGCGCTGACGGCCGTCTCGATGTTGCCGTGCCCGCTGATCATGATGACCGGCAGGTCGCCGTCGAGTGACTTGACCAGGTCGAGCAATTCCAGCCCGTCCATGCCGCCGCCCTGCATCCAGATATCCAGCACGACCAGCGTCGGCTTGCGGGCGCGGATGGCCAGCAGCGCCTGTTCGGAGTCGGCCGCCGTTCGCACGGCGTACCCCTCGTCGGTGAGAATGCCGGAGACGAGTTCGCGGATATCCGCTTCATCGTCGACGACCAGAACATCAGCCGCCATGGGCTGTCTCCTTGGCTACAGGCGCGGCCGTCGTACGCGCGTTGGGGAAATTGAGGCTTACACGGGCCCCGGGCAGATCGGTGGCGTCCCCCAACGCCAGTTCTCCCCCGTGGTCTTCGAGAATGCGTTTGACGATGGCGAGACCCAGGCCCGTGCCCTTCTCGCGCGTCGTCACATAGGGTTCGGTGAGTCTGTCGCGGTCCCGGGACGGCAGGCCCACGCCATTGTCCTCGATGCGGAACGACAGGCCCCCGCCGTCTTCGACCAGGGCCGCGCTGATGCGGCCCTCCTTGAGCGGCAACGCGCGCGCCGACACGGCCTCGGCGGCGTTCTTGAGGATATTGGCCAGGGCCTGGCCGACCATGCGGTCATCGCAGACGAGGCGGCGGTTTGCGGGTGGCTCGGCCATGTCGACCGTCAGTTCCGGGCTGGCGACGCGCTGGGCGAACACGGCCTGCCGCAGCAGTTCAGCCGGATCATGCTCGGCGAAGCGCGG
Source organism: Caulobacter sp. (assembly GCA_046598505.1). Taxonomy (GTDB): domain Bacteria; phylum Pseudomonadota; class Alphaproteobacteria; order Caulobacterales; family Caulobacteraceae; genus Caulobacter. Next base: position 2,243 of record JBKJII010000301.1, read on the forward strand.
CGCGGGCATGCGGGCGAAGGACGAGAACTCGTCGACCATCCGCCCGATGTCGCCGACCTGGCGAATGATGGTCTCGGTGCAGCGGTCGAAGGTCTCGACGTCCGACTTGATCTCGGAGCGGTATTTGCGCTTGAGGCGCTCGGCCGACAGCTGGATCGGGGTCAGCGGGTTCTTGATCTCGTGGGCGATGCGTCGGGCGACGTCCTTCCAGGCGGCGTTGCGCTGGGCGGTGATCAGACGCGTGATGTCGTCAAAGGTGAGCACCACCCCGTCGGCCGCGCCACTGGCGCGCACGCGAAGGCGGCGGGTGTCCCCGGCCCGGACGATGTCGACCTCCTCCTCGACCTCGCCGCCGAGCTCGACCGCGCGCTGGACGATGGGGACGAGCTCCGGCGCGATGACGGCCAGGGCCTGTCCGGACATCGACTCCGGATCGACGCCGAGCAGCTGCCCCGCCTGCCGATTGGCGGCCGACAGATTGCCCAGGGCATCCAGACCGAGCACGCCCGCACTGACCCCCAACAAGACGGTCTCAATGAACTGACGGCGGGACTCGGCGTCCAGACTGGCAGTTCGCAGGGCCACCTGCTGAACCTGAAGATCATGCGTCATGCTATTGAAAGCCCGTGACAAAACGGCCATTTCTTCAGGTTGATCGCTGGTGTCGACCCGCGCGCTCAGGTCGCCGGTGGCGACACGGCCGGCGGCCTGCACCAGCCGGGCGACCGGCGCGGCGATCGAGTTGGCGGCCGCGATGGCCAGCCAGGCCGCGCCGACCAGCACCAGCAGCGCCGTCTCGATGTAGGTCAACAGGAAGGCGCCCTTGATGCGTTCCCGGTTGTTGGCGGCCTCGTGCAGCGAATCCAGGGCCACCTCGGCGTCGCGCAGCTGGCTGATCACACCGCTGCTGACCGGCCGGACGACGTAGAGATAGGTGTCCGGCTCATAGACCTTGAGCCGATAGAGGGCCCGGAACACGTTCTCGGCCTCGAAGGCCTCGGCGGTGATGTCGTTCTGCGCCACAGCGTCGTAGCTCGACGGCGGCGGCGCCACGAAGGCCGGTGCATTCGGCTTTTCGGCCCGGGCCAGGATGCGGCCGTCTCTGTCAAGCACATAGGCCGCGGAGAAGGTGCTGGCGGTGACCTGGCCCAGGTAGTGGCTGTAGGCGACCGGATTGCTCTGCAGCGCGCCGGCTGCATCATTGAGGTCGTTGGCCGCCAGCTTGACGTTCTCGCCGATAATCACCTTCTGCTCGGCGACGACGGAACGGGCGGTATCGGCGGAATTCTCGACCAGGGTGCTGATCTTGTCGCCAAACCAGGTCTCGACGCCGGTCAGCACGAACCCGCCAAAGAAGATGGCCACGATGATCGCCGGGGCGACGGCGGCCAGGCCGAACAGGCCCATGAATCGCAAATGCAGCCGGGCGCCGGCGTCGACATTGCGATCGCGCAACAGCCGCGCCACACGCATGCCGACCAGCAGAGCCAGCCCCAGGATCAGGATCAGGTTGAGGCCCAGGACGAACAGCATGCCGGTGACGGCGGGGCCGATCGGACCGGAGGCCGGCGGGCTGGACACCAGCAGGGCGCCGGTAATCGTCAGTGCGGAGGCGACCGTATAGCCGGCGCCGACCACGTAGCGGTTCTCGACCGCCCGCCGCCACGCGGGCGGCAGCGCCTCGCCGCTCGCAGCGGTTTCGGAGGCGGACATACTCATGAAGGCTAGCCTAGGCCGAACTGCGCCCTTCCTGCAACAGTAATGTGGCGCGATAACGTCAGCGTTTGCCGCGCGCCATCTCCACCCCGAGGTCCTGGATCTTCTTGCGCAGGGTATTGCGGTTGAGGCCGAGGATCTCCGCAGCCCGCACCTGGTTGCCCCGCGTGGCGGCCAGGGTCAGCTGGATCAGCGGCCGTTCGACCTCTTCCAGCACCCGGTCATACAGTCCGGCCGCCGGCACGCCGTCCGGCTGGTCGGCGAAATAGCTGGCCAGGTAGCGCTCGACGAGCTGGGACAGGGTCAGTGGACCGCCCTCGCCGACCACGGGCGCCGGGTCCTGCAGTTCGCGTTCAATGATCCGCGCGGTGATCTGGTCCTCGCCGTAGAGGGCGCAGATGCGGCGCATGAGATTTTCCAGCTCGCGAACGTTGCCGGGCCAGTCGTGGGTCTTCATCCGCTCGAGCGCCGACTGGTCGATGGTCTTCGACGGCAGGCCCTCACGGGCCGCGCGCAGCAGGAACGAGCGGGCGAGGTCAGGGATATCCTCGACCCGGTCGCGCAGCGGCGGCAGGCGTACCGGCGCTTCATTCAGACGGAAGAACAGGTCTTCGCGGAACAGGCCCTGCTGGATCAGCCCGCGCAGGTCGCGGTTGGTCGCGGCGATGATCCGCACGTTCGGCGCCCGGCCGGTGCGCGGGTTCAGCGCCGGCTCGGCGCCGTCGATGACCCGCAGCAGGCGGCTCTGGGCGTCCAACGGCATGTCGCCGATCTCGTC
>JBKJII010000421.1:0-11134 GCA_046598505.1 Caulobacter sp.
TGCTCGGACTTCACCTTGGACAGCACCACGGCGACGGTCTGCGGGTATTCGTTCTTCAGATAGTTGGCGAGCACCGCCTCGTTCACGTTGCCCAGCTTGTCCCACATCGTGCGACCGGCCGGACCGCGGATCTCCTCCATCAGGGAGTCGACCTTTTCCGCCGGCATGAAGGCGCCGAGCAGACGCTGGGTCTGCTCGAAACTGCCCATGATCGCCCCGCTGGACGACATGCCGGCGACGAACTCGACCAGCAGTTCCTCGACCACGGACGCCGAAACGGTGCCCAGGGTGGCCATGGCCTGGGAGATCTCCTTGATCTCCTCCTCGTCCAGGGCTTCCCAGATGGCGGTATGGTCCTCGCCGAGCGACAGCAGGACGATGGCCGCCTTCTCGGGACCATTGAGCCGCGCAGTGTCGACGACCGCTTTTGATTTGGCGCGCGGACTCATGCGGTTTCATGCAGCCAGGAGCGGAGGATCGAGACCGACTCGTCCGGGTGCTTGTCGACGAAGTCCGAGACCCGCTTGACCGACGAGGCGCGGACCTGGCCCTCGATGCGGGCGATGTCGATGCGCTGGTCCATGTCGGGGCCCGGCAGGGCCAGCGGCTCGCCGGTCTGCGGATCAACGGCGATCTGCATGGTGCCGCCGTCCGCGGTCGTGACCAGGCGCGTGGTGATCTGGCCCCCGCCGCCGCCCGACAGGGCCGGCAGCATGCCGCCGCCGGAGCCGCCGCCGGTCAGCCCCTTGAGCAGAGGCCGCACGCCGAACAGCATCAGCAGGATGCCGAGGATCGCCAGCACGCCGAGCTCGATGGCCCGCATCAGATCGTTCTTGTCGAAGCTCGCCAGCAGGCCGCTCTTGGCGACGACGCCGCCGTCGTCCATGGCCTCGCGGGCGAAACGGACGCTGGTCACCTTGACGGTGTCACCGCGTTCCGCGTTGAAGCCGACGGCGACCTTGACCAGATCCTCGAGCTGCTGCCGCTCGGCCTCGGTGCGCGGGGTGTAGGCGCCGAGCTTGCCGTCCTTGCCGACCGCCTGGACGCCATCGACGGCCACCGCGACATGAACCTCCTTGATCGTGCCCGGCTCGCGGACCTCGGTGGTGACGGTCTTGCTGATCTCGTAGTTGGTGGTCGAGGCCGTGCTGCCGGTGCTCGACGCGGTCTGGCCGCCGCCGGCGCCCGTGGCGGCGCCCGGGATGTTGCCCGTCGCCGAGACTGCGCTGGCGCTGTCGGGCTGGCTCTCGCTGGCCTGCTCCTCGCCGGTCTGTTCGGAGCGAACCACCTGACCGTCCGGGTCGAAGATTTCCTTCTGTTCTGTGACGCGGGCCATGTCGATGTCGGCGGTGACCTCGACACGGGCGCGGCCCGGGCCGACGACGCCTTCGACCAGTTCCTTGACGCGGGCGGCGAGGCGACGCTCGATTTCGCTCTTGCGGTCGTCGGCCATCTTGCCGGCCATCGAGCCGTCGCCGCCGGCCGACAGGGTCTTGCCGTGCTGGTCAATGACGGCGACCTGCTCGGCCTTGAGACCCGGCACAGCGCCGGCGACGAGATTCTGGACCGCCTGGACCTGGTCGTCGGTCGGCTTGCGGCCACCGACGCCGATGGTCACCGAGGCCGAAGCCGGCTGGGCTTCCTCCTCGAACAGTTGGCGACGGGGCAGGTTGAGGTGGACGCGCACCGAGGTCACGCCGTCGAGCCCGTGGATCGTACGGGCCAGTTCACCTTCGAGCGCGCGCTGGCGGTTGAGCTGCTGGACGAAATCGGTCTGGCCGAGCGCCGAGCCCTGGTCGAAGATTTCGTAGCCGATCGAGCCCGAGCTCACGAGGCCCTTGCTGGCGATCATCAGGCGGGTCGAGGCGACCTCGTCGCGCGGCACCAGGATGGTCGAGCCGTCGCCCTGGGCTTCGTACTTGATGTTGGCCTGTTCAAGCGCCTGGACGACCGCCGAGGCTTCCTTGAGATCGAGGTTCGAATAGAGCAACGCCTTGGGCTGCGTGCCGATGTTCATCGTCAGGGCGACGAGCGCAGCGGCAATCCCGATGCCGATGCCGGCCAGCGCCGCGAGTCGGCCAATGCCGAACCCACGCAAGGCGCTCATGAACTGTTCCACCCGGGCCTGCCCCTACGCATAAGACCAGCGGCGCCGGCTGGGCCGGTCCGCTAGGCAGGAATTACCGGGTTCGTGGTAAACGGGCCCTTAAGGTCCCGCCGCCGACCCGGAAAGGGCGACGGCCGCGCCCGGGTGAGGACGCGGCCGCCTGTCGCGAGCCGATAGCTGGGGGGCGGAGCGGCTCAGCGATACTGTTGCAGTCGAGTCGTCCGCAGGCCGGCGAGGCCGTGGCGATCGATCGATTTCTGCCAGGTCAGAAACTCCTCGTTGGTGAGCCTGTAGCGATCACAGGCATCATCAAGGGTGAGCAGACCTCCGCGCACCGCCGCGACCACCTCAGCCTTGCGTCGGATCACCCAACGTTCGGTATTGGCAGGCGGCAGGTCGGACAGCGTCAACGGCGCACCGGTTGGACCGATCACGTATTTTTCGCCCCTGTTGTTCACGCGCTGTTGTTGAAGCATGGCTCTAGGCCTCTCTCACCATCACTGTTGAGGAGAACCGTAAGCCACCGGCGATAACGGCGCGTGAATCGCGATAGTAAAAAAACAAGTAACCACTATCGCCCCCAAGTTAATAACTGTGTTTCATCTTGAAACAATCCAATTAAGACTGTCTGAATTTCAAGACTAGCGTTTGATATTCAGAAGCTCTTCCAACATCTGGTCCGCCGTCGTGATAATCTTCGACGAGGCCGAGTAGGCCCGTTGCGTGGTGATCAGGCCGGTGAACTCGCTGGAAAGGTCGACCGTCGACGCCTCTAGCGTCGAGGGCGAGATGAATCCGGCCCCGCCACTGCCGGGGGTCTTGAAGTTGTAGGTCCCGCTCTGCTGGCTGACCCGATAGGCATTTCCGCTGATTGGCGTCAGGCCGTCGGCGTTCGGGAAGGTTGCGATGGCCACCTGGGCGATCTGGCGCGAGATACCGTTGTCGAAGATGGCCGTAACGAAGCCACGCTCATCGATCTCGATGTTGGTCAGGTTGCCGAAGGCCGTGCCGTTGGTGGCGACGGACTGGACCAGGGATTCGCTGTCGAACTGGGTCAGGCCGCCGGCCGCGCCGCCGAGGTCCAGGCGGATCTCCTGGGCGCCGACGCCCAGACCATCCGCCCACTTGAATTCGCCGGCGCCTGGCGCCGCGTCGGCCGAGGCGCCGAAGGTCAGGAGCGGGTTGACCGGATCCGGGAACAAGGTGGTCGCCGTCGTGTCGAGCCGGCCGTCCGGCGTGAACACCACCTGGCCCGTGGCCAGCTGACCGTTGGTCAGGCCGGTTCCGGTAAGGACGTCACTGGCGGGAACGGCGCGAATTTCGGCGTACCACTCGTTCGGGTTCGCGCTCTTCAGGAAATCGACCTGGACCGTACGCTTGCCGCCCTTGGAGTCCGACACCGGAACCTGGATCGAGAAGTCGGGGCGCACGCCGGTGCCGGCGTCCGGATCATACATCGCCATCGAATTGGTCGACGCGTTGTAGACGCCGACATCGGCGGACAGCGCCTGGCTGGACTTGAGGTTGGCGTTGACCGCCGCCCGCGTGGTCTGTTCGGCGGCGCCGCCAACGGACGAGACGTTGATCGACTTCAGGCGGGTGATGTCCGACGGGTCCGGCGTGATCACACCGTCGTCGTCCACCAGCCAACCCTGCAGATAGAGCCCGGCGTCGTTCTTCAGATAGCCCAGGCTGTCGAGCTGGAACGAGCCGGCGCGCGTGAACGAGCGCACGTCCGAAGCCTGCAGATCCTCCGGCTTTTCGGTCACCGTGAAGAAGCCCTGGCCCGAGATCGACAGGTCGGTGCTCGACGTTGTCTGGGTGGGCAGGCCCTGGGTGGTGACGAAGCGCCGGGTCTGGGCGGTGACGCCGCCGGCCGCGTAGGAGGCGTTGGCCGCGCGCGGCGTGACGAGGGTCTGGAAGTTGGCCTGGCTGCGCTTGTAGCCGACGGTATTCACATTCGCGATGTTGTCGGAAATCGCCGCGAGCGCCGAAGAGTTCGAAATCAGGCCGGTCACGCCGGCGAGCATTGCGCTGTTGATACTCATGGGAGGTTATCCTTCCTACTGACTGGTCGGGATCAGGACGTGGAGGCCACGCCCGTGATCGAAGACAAGGGGATTTTGAGTTTGCCGACGGACACGACGGTCTCGCCGTTGACGGTCTGGACGGCGGTGGCGACGCCGCTGATATGGCTGGAGCTGTTGATCGTTTCGCCGCCGGAACCCGTCGCGCTGATCTTCAGCGTGTAGGTCCCGCCATCGGGCAGCTGCTGGCCGGCGGTGGTCTTGCCGTCCCAGTCGAGAGCGTGCGTCCCGCCGGCGACGCTGGCGTCAGTGCGGCTCCAGACGGTCGCGCCCTGCGAGTTCTGGATTTCGTACGTCACGCTCGTGGCGTTGCGGTCGAGGTCGTAGTTCCAGGTGGCCTCGCTGTCCGTGATCGTGGCCTGGTCCGTGGCCGCCGTGACCGTCTTGCCGATCAGGTTGACCGAGCCTGAGAGGCCACCGTCGCTCATGCCGACCAGCATCTTGAGCAGATCGTTGGTCATGAGCTGCTGCTCGACGCCGGTCATCTGCACGATCTGGGCGGTGAACTGGTTGGAATCGAGCGGCGACAGCGGGTCCTGGTTCTTCAACTGGGTGGTCAGCAGCGACAGGAAGGTCTGCTCGCTGTCGGCCAGGCGGCTGCGCGAACTGTTCAGCTTGCTGGCGACCGAGGCGCCGGCGGCTGTCGCGGTGGGGTCGATGGTCGTGGTCATGGGCTGGGCCTAGATCCGGATATCGACGCCGGACCGGGTCCGGCGTTCGGTTGGGTTTGACGCGCTGGTCAGGGACAGGTCGGCCTCTTCGACGCCGCTCTGGGCGCGCTGAAAGGCCCGGCCGTTCCAGGCGCGGTGTTGATGCTGCTGCGCGGCGCTCTGGCCGCCGAACCCGGCGAAGGCGCCGGCCGTGTCAAAGGTCAGGCCGCCGTCCGAGACGCTGAAGCCGGCCTGTTCCAGGGCCAGCCGAAGGTCGCCGGCCCGACTGCGCAACTCGGCGGCCGACTGGGCGGAGTCGAAGGACATGGCGGCGGTGAGCCGGCCATTCCGGTCGATCTCGATGGCGACATCGACCTTGCCCATGCCGTGCGGGTTCAGCTCGAGGTCGAAGCGGGTGTTCTGTCCATCCAGCTTGCGCACGATGTCGGCAGCCAGCTTGGCCACGGTCTCGGGGGAGCCACGCTGTGCGGCGGCCGCGGCTTCGGCGGCGACAGCGGCCTGGGAGGCCTGGGCGCGGATCTCGGACGGCAGCGCCGGCTGGCGAGTCTCCGCTGCGTCGGCGATGTCGGCGACGGCGACCTCGACGGGCGCGGCCTCAGCGTCGGCCGTGTCGCCAATGCCCGCGGCGCCGGGGTCGGCGATCGCGGCGAGCGCGGCTTGCTTCACCGGCGAGTCATTGGCCGGGCCGGTCGGTGCGAAGCGTCCAGCCACGTCGGGTCGGCGCTCACCCCGGGCGACAGCGGCGCGGCGCGCCTCGCCAACGGTTGGCGCAGGCGCGGGCAGCGGCGGTTCGCTGGCCTCGGCGACAGGGGCTGCGCCAACAGCGGCCGCGGCGGCGGCGGCCAGCACGGGCGGCGCAGCTTGAGGCAACGGTGTGGCGGCGGCGGGTGCAGCGGCCGGAACCGGAACCGGCTGGGCGACGGCCGGCGCCGGCGTGGCGGCCTTGGCGTCGACTGCGGGAACGGTCTGGCCGGGGCCAACGCGGTCCGGCAGCTTCAATGTCGCCAGCAGCCCGCCGTCGGTCGGCGGCGCGGGAGGTTGGCGGACGGCTTCTCGGATAGCCGACGGCGCAGGCCCGGCCGTCGGGAGACCGGTCAGGGTGTCGGGCTCAGACGTGATCCCGGCGTGCGCCACGGCATGACCGCCGAAGTCGATACCCGAGAGACCGACATGGCGATCACCGAAAGATCGGGCGCCATCGCTATCGCCATCGGCGGGCGGCGCGGTCGGCAATGTCGGCGCGGGACCGGGTGACGCAAACAGAATCGCCAGGCCGGGGTCGAGCGGCGCGGCCGTATCGGCGACCCGCTGGTCCTGGTCAGGCCTCGGATTCGCCGGATCCGCCGTCGCGGGAGCCGCGTCATCGGCGGCGCTCACCAGTCCCGCCAGCACGCCCTCGAACAGGCCCGCCCCGGAAGACGCGGTCGCGCCGATCCCGGCCGGGGCGCTCGGGGCGCCAGGCAGGACGACGGACAGGCTGAACGCAGGCACGGACATGGAGGGCGGGGTCGCCTTGATTGGGAGGAAACGGTCGGCGCCTGCTGCGCCCGGATCATTCGACAGGGTCAAAGCAACGGCCGGGCCAGTTTGTCGCGGGTGGCGGCAACCCTTTCGCCACAAGGGATTTCGCGAGCGCAACAAGGGCGGTCATTGGCTCGGCCGGTGCGGTTTTTGCCGGGCCGCTTGCGTCGTCAGGGGCCGGAACTTGCCGCCCGGCCGACATGGCGCCGGTCTTGCGCTGTGGTCATCCGACCCGTTTGGCGTTTGGAACATAAACGTCAGGAAATTCAACAGGTTAGTTTTTGTCTACGCGAGCGCGGACGCGTTCGCCCGGCAAAAAACGCCGGAAAATGCGTCAGGCTTTGCCGGGCGCAGGGCAAAGTACGCATGAGCCTGACCGCGATCATGTCGTCGGCGACAACCGGCCTTATGGCCGCCCAGACCGGACTTCGGACGGTCTCGGACAACATCGCCAACGTCAACACGCCCGGCTACGTCCGCAAGGTGATGCAGCAGGGGCCTCTGGTGTCCGCGGGCATGGGCGTGGGCGTCAACATCACCGGCATCAGCCGCGCCGCCGACGCCTTCCTGCAGCGCGCCGCCCTGACGGCCAAGGCCGGCTCGGCCCAGGCCGGGGTGCTGGCCGACGCCTTTGACCGCAGCCAGGCCCTGTTTGGCGACCCGTCGAGCTCCAGTTCCTTCTTCAGTCGGCTGGACGAGATCTACTCGGCCTTCTCGGCCGCCGGCGGTGACGCCGCCTCCTCGATCCAGCGCGGCGCGGCCATCGACGGCGTGACGGACTTCCTCACCGAGGCCTCGCGTATCTCCACCTCGCTGAAGAGCCTGGCCACCGAGGCCGACGCCCGCATCGGCGCGGCGGTTGATCGGGCCAACCAGCTGCTCGGCCAGATTGACTCTCTCAATGCCGACATCAGCCGCGCCCAGGTCGAAGGGCGCGACGCAACCGGCTCGGAGAACATCCAGGGCCAACTGATCAACGAGCTCTCCAGCCTGATGGACGTGAGCGTCAACACCCGGACCAACGGCGGCTCGATCATCCGGGCCTCGGACGGCACAGTGCTGGCCGGTAACGGCGGCGGGGCGACACTTTCCTATGTTCGGGCGGACGGCGCCTCTGGCGAGATCGCCGTCACCCTGCCCGGCGCCACGGGGCAGACGTCGCTGCGCGCGCGCCTGACCTCGGGCGAGATCCGCGGCCTGCTGGACCTGCGCGATCGCGAACTGCCGGCCATCGGCGCCCAGCTGTCGGAATTCGTCACCAAGGCCGTCGACGAGCTGAACCGGGCCCACAACGCCTCCTCCAGCGTCCCGCCGCCGGCCACCCTGACCGGCCGCAACACCGGACTGGACCTGCCGACGGCCGTCAGCGGCTTCACGGGCAAGACGACCATCGCCGTGGTCGCCGCCAATGGCCTGTTGCAGCGCCAGGTGGCGGTAGACTTCGACGCCGGGACCATGAGCGTCGACGGCGGCGGCCCGGTCGCCTTCACCGCGGGCAGCTTCCTCTCGACCCTCAACACCTCGCTCGGCGGCTTCGGCTCGGCCGGCTTCTCGAACGGCGCCCTGACGCTCAGCGCCAACGGCGGCGCGGGCGTGGCCATCGCCGACGACGCTACCAATCCGTCGGCAAAGGCCGGCAAGGGCTTCTCGCACTTCTTCGGGCTGAACGACCTGGTCTCGTCGGAAGGCTACCCGTTCTACGACACGGGTCTGGCCGCCACGAGCGCGCACGGTTTCACGACCGGCGACACCATCAGCCTGCGCGTCGCCGATGCGGACGGCGTGCGGGTCAAGGACGTGACCGTGACCGTGCCCGCGGGCGGAACGATGCAGGACCTGCTGAACGCCCTGAACTCCAGTTCCTCCGGCGTGGGTCTCTACGGCGCCTTCAGCCTCGACGCCGACGGCGCTATGACCTTCGCGGCCAACGCCAAGGACTCCAGCCTGTCGGTGCTCAACGACGACACCGAGCGCGGTGCGGGCGGACCGTCGATCTCTGAACTGTTCGGCGTCGGCCTGGCCCAGCGCGGCGGTCGCGCCGAGCGGTTCGAGGTCCGCACAGATATCGCCGGCAACCCGCTGAAGCTGGCGCTTGCCACGCTCGATCTCAGCCAGGCCACGGCGGGCAAGCCCGTGCTGGCGGTCGGCGACGGCCGCGGCGCGGTCAGGCTGGCCCAGTCCGGCGAGTCCATGGCCGGGTTCGACGCCGCCGGCGGCCTGGCCGCCTCGACCATGACCGTGTCGCGCTACGCGTCCGAACTGGCCGGTTCGATCGCCCGCAAGGCCGACGCCGCCAGTTCGCGCCAGACCATCGCCGAGGCCGTCGCCTCGGAGGCCGACACCCGGCGCAGCTCGGCGGAAGGCGTCAATCTCGATCAGGAACTGATCAGCATGACCACCTACCAGCAGGCGTTCAACGCCTCGGCCCGGCTCGTTCAGGCGAGCAAGGATATGTACGACACCCTTCTGACGATGGTGAGATAAGCCATGAACCGCGTCGCCACCGGCAACAGCTACTCCTCGGTCCTCAACGACCTGATGCGCTCCCAGGTTCGTCAGGCCGACGCCAACGCCCAGGTCTCCAGCGGCAAGGTCGCGGCCGACCTGAAGGGCTATGCGCGCCAGGCCGAGACCCTGCTGGCCACCCGCTCAATCCAGACCAAGGTCGACGGCTACCTGGCCCAGGGCAAGACGCTCACCTCCAAACTGGAATCGCAGGATCTTGCGCTGACTCAGACCGCCGACGCGGCGGCGGGCGCCCGTCAGGCCGTCGCCGAGGCCCTGGCCACGGGCCGCGGCGACTCGCTGATGAGCGAGCTGTCGAGCTGGTTCTCCTCGGCTTCGGACTCACTGAACGCCAAATTCGGCGGCCGTTATCTGTTCGCCGGCGGACAGGTCGACACCCAGCCGGTGACGGCGGGCGCCATGGCCGACCTGACCACCCAGCCGACCGTCGCGAGCTTCTTCAAGAACGACAACCTGACGCCGACCAACCAACTGGACGAGTCGACCACCATCCAGTCCGGCTTCCTCGCCGACCAGCTGGGCGGCGGGCTGTTCGACAGCTTCCGCCAAGTACAGGCCTTCGTCGACGCCAACGGCGACTTCACCGGTCAGCTGTCGGTGGCGCAGCAGACCTTTCTGCAGGGCATGCTCGGCGGCTTCGAAACCGCCCGCGCCAGCCTGACCGACGCCACGGCCCGCAACGGCCTGACCCAGAACCGCGTCGACAAGACCATGGACACCCAGGACGCCCGCAAATCGATGCTTGAGGGCATGGTCGGCGGCATCACCGACGTCGACATGGCCGAAGCCATCAGCCGCCTGCAACAGGCCCAGACCACGGTCCAGGCGACGGCCCAAGTGTTCCAGATGCTCAGCCAGAGCTCCCTGCTGAACCTGCTGCAGCGGTAGGCGGGTTGAACAAGGGCTAGCGAAACGGTCGAATGCTGACATCTTTCGACACATCAGCGTCGCAAGATCGGCACTCTGTTCTGACGAGCCTAACACAGTGCATTTGCAACACTATGAGCCATCCGCAACGCTGGGCCGACAATGGCGCCTTGGTCCTCTTGCGTCGTGCATGACCAAACCTTTTGAGGCTCAGGCTGCCTGCATCCTGCATGACCGCGCTCTCGAGGCCTGGTTCTTAACGGCGTCATGGGTGCAACAACACTCCATGCTGGCCATTCTCGACCACCCATCGATACGCGCTGAAGGACTGTCTGAGACCCTCGCCGCTCAAATTCGGTCTGAGCTTTGGTGTGCGAGACCAATCGATGTGGTCAGTCGATGGTTTGGGGGGCCGATCAGGGGGCTTAAACGATCCTTCAATCGCCTTGCCAATTCCAGGGCAAGTCGCACCGGGACCTATGAGGCGTTGATAAGAATCTTGCTTCAAGACGGCCGGGGCGCAGCCATTGTCAGGCAAACCAACGACCTTTCATTTCAACACATCGATGCATTGGCAGCGGCCCCAGACTGGTTTCGAACCGATGCTTTGAGACGGCTTGAGCCTAGGGTTGCCCGCCGCCTCGGGCTGATCGCAGCGGAACTCGTCAGCTCCGGTTCCGCTGAATCATTGGACAAAATCCGAAAACTTTCATCCCATGATCTGTCGTACGGGCTGCCCGTCGCGCTGGTCAAACTGGGTTTCGAAATGCCGTTTCCTCCCTCCCGGGAGCCAACAGACACGCGACTTCAACGCATCAAGTCCGCTGCGGAACTGTTTGAAATAGCGAGTCGCTTTGAAAATTGCCTCTCCGATTATCTCGCCGAAGGTTTGAGCGGAAGCCGTGCATATTATGTCTGGAACGGAGAAGAGACGGCCATCGTCGAGGCCATTAGAATAGTTGATGATTGTTGGATTGTGAATATTGTCTTAGGGCCATTCAATATGCCAGTTTCAAATATAACAGATGAATTGATCAGGAAATTATTTTCGGACAACGATGTGGCGCATGATATTGAAAATCTGACCACTCCAAACGGAGTTCAGAATGGCCGTCCGCTTTAAGCCTTGGGTCCCGTCAGTCCGGGATCCTCGATTTCTCGGCGTACGCCTGCTTGTTCTAGGTGAGTCCCACTATGAGGAAAAATGGGAAGGTGGCGGCTTCATGGATTCTGACGCCATGCCGGACCTGACGCAGGATATCGTGAGAGATTGGGGGCGGAACCCAAAGGGCCGGCAAACATTTTTCGCCAACCTCTACACAATGCTCTCCGGCGAGCGATGGGCGCTCGGCACT
>JBKJII010000002.1:0-14866 GCA_046598505.1 Caulobacter sp.
GCGGCCCGCACGGCCGTGAAAGCCTGGCTGGCGGTGCGCAAGTCCTTCATCCCCAAGGGCGACGCGGCCAATCCCTGGCTGTTTCCCTCGCGCGGCAAGGGCGGGCGTCTGACGGCGCGGCGGTTCTCGCAGTTGCTCGAGGAAGCCGCCGCCGCCGCCGGTATCGACCCGGCCCGGGTCAGCCCACACGTGCTGCGGCACGCCTTCGCGACCCATCTGCTCGAGGGCGGCGCGGACCTGCGGGTCGTCCAGACCCTGCTCGGCCACGCCGACATCGCCACGACCCAGATCTATACCCATGTCGCGGGAGAACGCCTGGCCGAGGTGGTGCGGACAAAGCATCCGTTGTCGCGGAAGTCCTGAAACGGTTGGCAAAACCGGTGGTTGAGGTATCGTCGTTCTCTCAAATAGCGGGAGGGCGTGTGTTGGCCTGGGGTGGAGCCTTGAAGCGCGGCGACAAGGGCGCTGATGTCATCGAGCTGCAGATGCGGTTGGCCGGGTTTCGCGGCACGCTGCCGGACGGTGATTACGGACCTGGGACGGAGCTGCAGGTCGTAGCTTTCCAGCGTGACGTCATGGGTAGGACGGCGCCGACCGGTTCGGCGGACCTGGCGACCATTGCGGCCATTTCCGCCTTCGGCGCGGCCCACACGGTGGACTTCGCGCAGCTGCGCTGCCGGTGCGGGGTCTGTGACGGCTTCGGTCGGGGTCAGTTCAAGGGCAGATACAGCGGCGCAGTGAAGGTCGAGACCTACCATCGCTACGAGTATCCCGGCATCCACCGGATGCTGTTGTGGGCCTACCGGGCGGCGCAGTTCTACGGCAAGGCCCGGGGCTGGAGCCTGATGGTCAACTCCGGCTATCGCTGCGCGGAGGATAACCGCCAGCACGGCCGGTCCTCGACCAACCACCACGGCAAGGCCATCGACATCGACATCATCGGCGCGCCCTCGAAGATGATCGACCGCGAGCGTTGCAACGCCCTGCGCGGGCTGCTGGTCGAGAAGGCCAACGCCCAGATCGGCTGGTCGGCGGCCAACCGCAAGGCGCTGGAGCCGGCCGACATCGCCCCGACCTGGGTGCATTGGGACGTGCGCAGCTACGACAGCCGCTATCTGGCGGACATGTATTTCGTGAAGACGCCAGCCGAGCTGGATGCATCGCCGGTGGCTTGAGCGTCCGCGGGCGGATAGGGTCCGGCGTCAGCCCTTGGGAGTGATCGATGAAGCACAAACCGATCCGGGCGCTCGTCGCAATTTTGCCGATGCTCGCGGTCGCACCGGCAACGGCGCAAGATACGTCCGTCCGGACAGTTGAACCCGTCTTCTCGAAACAGCCCGACTGGGCAGTCGAGAAGTATGGCGGCCCGGGCCTGTTCTTCCCGGAGCGAGCGGACAGGGGAAGGGTCATCAGTGGGACGGCGACGATAGAATGCACTCTGGCTTCCAACGGAACCCTGCACGGCTGCATAATCATTTCGGAAACGCCGCCAAGCTGCCCCTTTGGCTATGCAGCCCAGAATATGGCTGAGCGTCGCGTCATGGGAGCGAGACCCAGGATCGTGGACGGCCAGCCGGTTGATGGCGAGGTTGTCCGCGTTGCGGTCGCGTTCGGTCATCCGGAAAGGCTTCGGCGTCCGGGCCGATGTCCGACGCCCTGACCAACAACCCGGCCCACCCTGGGTTTGGCCGGCGTGGGGCGGAGGTCTAAGGACAGGCTTTCCCGAGTCGGAAGGATCTCGTCATGGAAACCCGCGACAGCAACGGCGCCCTCCTCGCTGACGGCGACAGCGTCACCCTGATCAAGGACCTCAAGGTCAAGGGCTCGGGCGGGGTGACGCTCAAGCGCGGGACCCTGGTCAAGAAAATCCGCCTGACCGGCGACTCCGAAGAGATCGGGGCCAACGTCGACAAGGTCAGGGGCCTGGTGCTGAGGACCGAGTTTGTGAAGAAGGCCTGATCGGCCCTGCGGGGTTCGAGACGCGATCCTGAGGGATCGCTCCTCACCATGACGAAACAGGGCGCCGCTCAACCAGGCCCGTCATCCTGAGGAGCTATCCTTCAGGTCCGCGTCTCGAAGGACGCACCGTCCTTGACGCACCGCAGCATCGCCTTCAAACATCCGTTCGCAATCGCGAAAACGGGATGGGGACAGGGCCGATGAAGACGCCGCGCGGGTTTTTCAAGCCTCTGGCCATCGGCGCCCCGGCGCCGCTGCGCGAGCTGCCGGTGCGGGTCGAGCGGATGATCCACTTCGTCCCGACCCATCTCGAAAAGATCCGCGCCAAGGTTCCCGAGATCGCACCGACCGTCGATGTCGTGCTGGGTAACCTCGAAGACGCCATCCCCGCCGACGCCAAGGACGCCGCCCGCGCGGGCTTCATCGAGATGGCCAATGCCACCGACTTCGCCGGCCTCGGCGTGGGCCTGTGGACCCGCATCAACTGCCTCAACTCGCCCTGGCATCTGCAGGACGTGGCCGATATCGTCGCCGGCGTCGGCGACCGGCTGGACGTGATGATGGTGCCCAAGGTCGAGGGGCCCTGGGACATCCATTATATGGACCAGCAGCTCGCCCTGCTGGAGGCCAAACACGGACTGAGCAAGCCGATCCTGCTGCACGCCATCCTCGAGACAGCGGAGGGCGTGAACAATGTCGAGGCCATCTGCGCCGCCAGCCCGCGCATGCACGGCATCAGCCTGGGCCCTGCCGACCTCGCCGCGAGCCGCCAGATGAAGACCACCCGCGTCGGCGGCGGCCACCCCTTCTACAAGGTGCTGGAGGACCCGCGCGACGACGGCCAGCCCCGCGTCGCCGCCCAGCAGGATATCTGGCACTACACTTTCGCCAAGATGGTCGACGCCTGCGCCGCCTATGGCATCAAGGCCTTCTACGGCCCGTTCGGCGACATCTCCGACGCCGAGGCCTGCGAGCAGCAGTTCCGCAACGCCTTCCTGCTCGGCTGCAGCGGCGCCTGGAGCCTGCACCCGGGCCAGATCGCCATCGCCAAGCGGGTGTTCAGCCCCGACCCCGGCGAGGTGGCCTTCGCCAACCGCATCCTCGAGGGCATGCCCGACGGCACCGGCGTGGTCATGCTCGACGGCAAGATGCAGGACGACGCCACCTGGAAACAGGCGAAGGTGATGGTCGACTGCGCCAGGCAGATCGCCGCCAAGGACCCGGAATACGCGGCGCTGTACGGGTACTAGAGCGGGACTCCATTAGACGGAACCGTATCCGGCGTTGACGAGGTAGTTTGCGCATTCGGCTGGGCTGAACATGTCGAGGAGTTGACCGGCCTTTCGCCAGGTGTCTTCGACGTTTCTGGGCTGTGCTCCGCGCATCAGGTGCTTGAGCTTGGCGAAGACCTGTTCGATCGGATTGAGATCGGGGCTGTAGGGCGGCAGGAAGATGAGGTGGGCGCCCCGGGCCCGGACGGCGGCGCGGGCGGCCTTGCCCTTGTGGCTGCCGAGGTTGTCCAGAACGACGACGTCGCCGGGGTTCAGGGTCGGGGCCAGGACCTGTTCGACGTAGAGCCGGAAGAACTCGCCGTTGATCGGCCCGTCGATCGCCCAGGGCGGGTCGATGCGGTCATGGCGCAGGGCGGCGATGAAGGTCAGGGTCTTCCAGTGACCGAACGGGGAGGACGCCTTGAGGCGCTGCCCCCTCGGACCCCAGCCGCGCAGGGGCGCCATGTTGGTCTTGATCCAGGTCTCGTCGATGAACACCAGACGCTCGGGCGCGATCCTGCCCTGATGGGCCTTCCACCGCGTCCGCTTGCGCGCCACATCAGGGCGCGTCTGCTCCTGGGGGAGCAGGGTTTTTTTTGAAGCTGAGCCCCTCGGCATGGACGAACACCCACACCGCCCGCGGATTGGACTTGATCCCCCGCTCGGCCAGCTCCGCCGACAGACCCCGCAGCGTGAACGGCCCACCAGCGATCCGCGCCCGCAGCCAGTCCGCGCACTCGCCAGACAGGGTCCGCGGCTTGTAGCCCCCGACCTGGGCCGGAGCCACCGAGCCCGTCTCAAGCTTGCGCCTGGTCCACTTCGACACGCACGACGGCGCGATCCCCAGCGCCGCCGCAATCTCTCGGTTCGTCTCACCCCTCGCCTTGCGCGCCAGCGCCCGTTCGCGAAGATCCATCGAATAGGGAGCCGTCATCCATGCCAGCCTCCTTCACCAGCATGGATTTTGAATCAGACCATCACCGATTTGGGAATCCCGATTCCGTCAAAAGACGGCACGCTCTAGCGCTTCATGTGCGCGATCGTATTCCAGGTCCAAGCGGCCAGGGCGACCACTGCCAAGATAGGCCCTGCCCAGATTGGCCCACCGTGGTTCCACCCCAGATTCAGGCCGGCGAAAAGGCCAATTGCAATGAGCGCATTCAGGAAAAACCAGCGGCCCTTGCGTTTCAGCTTCGCGAACATTGTCGCCGCCCCTACCGTTTCAGTCCCAGCCTATCCCGCGCGATGACCCAGCGGTGGACCTCGCTCGGGCCGTCGTAGATCCGCATGGTGCGCATCTGGCCGGCCATCATCTGCAGCGGCAGTTCCTTGGTCATGCCCATGGCGCCGAAGGCCTGCATGGCCTGGTCGATGACCTCCCAGCCCAGCTCGGTGCCGAACACCTTGAGCATCGAGATCTCGACCCGCACGTCGCGGCCCTGGTCGAGCTTCCAGGCGATGTCGTAGGCCATCAGACGGGCGGCGTGGATCTTGGTCGAGGCGTCGGCCACCCACCACTGGATCGCCTGGCGGTCGGCCAGCTTGGCGCCGAAGGTCTCCCGCTGCCCGGCGTGCTCGATCATCATGTCCAGCGCCCGCTGGGCCAGGGTATAGCCCCAGATGCCCATCTGCAGCCGACGCGTGGAGAGCCGCGTCTGCATCGGCGCGAACCCCTGCCCCTCCTTGCCGAGCAGCTTGGAGGCCGGCACGCGGCAGTCCTCGTAGACCACCTCGTAGGTCACCTGGCCGCCGATCATCGGGATGGCGCGCAGGACGTTGAAGCCGGGCGTGCCCTTGTCGACCAGAAAGGCCGAGATGCCGCCGCGCGCGCCCTTGGCCGGGTCGGTGACCGCCATGGTGACGGTGAAGTCGGCTTCCTTGGCCTTGCTGATCCAGATCTTGCGGCCGTTGATCACCCAGTCGTCGCCGTCGCGCACGGCCTTGGTGATCATGCCCGCCGGGTCGGCGCCGGCGCCGGGCTCCGAGATCGCGATCGCCGAGATGGCCTCACCGGCCACGTAGGGCGCGAGATACTGGATCCGCTGCTCCTCGTTGACGGTGGCCATCAGCATGCGGAGGTTCGGCGAGTCCGGCGGCAGGACGTAGGGGGTGATGGTCTTGCCCATCTCCTCATAGACCCCGACCATGGCGACCATCGGCAGGTCGGCGCCGCCGACGTCTTCCGGCGCATCGAGACCCCATAGGCCGAGGTCCTTGCTGACCTTGTCGATCGGCGCCCGCTCGGCGGCGGTCAGGGCGATCGACTCCCCGGCGGCGTCGCGCGCCAGCACGGCCGGCTCCAGCGGGATCAGCTGATCGCGAACGAACTTCGCGACCAGGTCCTTGAGCATCTGGTGCTCTTCGGCGAGTTGAAAATCCAAGACAGGTCCTCAGGCAAAAACGGGAATGGGCTGTTCGCCCGCGACGGTCGTCCGGTGCATCACCCTTCGATGGCCGTCGTAGCCGCCGGTCGCATTGTGCAGGCAGCAGCGGTTATCCCACAGGATCAGCATGGCGGGCCGCCATTTGTGGCGATAGATGAACTGGTCCTGCAGCATGTGGCGATAGAGGAAGGTCAGCAGATTGTCGGACTCCGCCGAGGTCATGCCCGCGACGCCCAGGGTGTAGATCGGGTTGACGAACAGGGCCTTGCGGCCGCTGACCGGATGGATCCGCACCAGCGGGTGGGTCTGCTGGGCATCGGCCTCGACGCAGTTGATGATCTGCATGGAGCGGCCCGGCGCCTCGTGAGCGTAGATGCCGTCGGCCCCGTACGGACGGGTCGCCGAGTGGATGGTCGTCAGCCCGTCGAGGAAGCCCTGCATCACCGGACTCAGCGCCTCATAGGCGCGGCAGCCGTCGGCGAACTCGGTGTCGCCGCCGACGGGCGGGATGACCTTGGCATGCAGGATGGTCCCGGCGGGCGGGTTGGACTGGAAACTCCAGTCGCTGTGCCAGGCCCCGCCGAACACGGAGTTGGTCTCGTCGGGCTCGCGCCGCACCTCAAGGATATGCGGCCGGTCGGCCAGCGGCTTCACATAGGGGTCGAGGCCGAAGCCGCCGAACTGCAGGGTGAAGGCTTCGAGCTGGTCGTGGTCGAGCGGCTGGTCCGGGAACCAGACCACGCCGTGCGCAGCCCAGGCCGCCTTGACCGCCGCCAGCTGGTCGGCCGGAAGCGGCCTGCCGATGTCCAGCCCGGTGATCTCCGCCCCGAAGCCAGAGGCGTTGGGGGTCACTGTGACCATGGGCATCCTCCCCTTGTTTTGGGCACTCTCTGCCGGGCGCCGCCATCACGCAACACAATCCAAACCCGTCATGGCCCGACTTGTTCGGGCCACCCAAGCGCACCGACGTTGCCAGGATGACAGCTCGCCGACGGTGTTCATGGGTGGCCCGAACAAGTCGGGCCATGACGGCGAATTGGGGCTACCCCCGCGCCTTGGCGTAGTCCGGCTCGCGCTTTTCCAGGAACGCCCGCACGCCCTCGGCGAAGTCGCCGTCGCGGCTGCAGAGAATCTGGTTGCGGTCTTCCATGGCGATGACGGCTTCCAGGCCCTGGGCATCGATGGCGTGGTTGAGGCATTCCTTGGTCAACCGCAGGCCCAGCGGCGTGGCATGCAGCATGTCTTTCGCGAACGACCGGCACTCCGCTTCAACCTGCTCCGGCGCAACGATGCAGCTGACCAGCCCCAGCTCGCGAGCGCGGTCGGCCGTGATGAAGCGGCCGGTGAGCATGAACTCCGCCGCCACCGAGCTGCCGACCATGCGCGGCAGGAAGTAGCTGACCCCGATGTCGCAGGCCGACAGGCCGATGCGGATAAAGGCGGCATTCATGCGCATCCTGGGCGTGGCGACCCGCACATCGCTGGCCAAGGCCAGGGCGAAACCTCCGCCGGCCGCGGCGCCGTCGACGCCGGCGATGATCGGCTGGGGGCAACGGCGCATGGCCATGACGATCTCGCTGATCCCGCGCTGGCCGTCGAGGCCCGCGCCGACCGAACGGTCGGCGTTGTCGCCGCTGCGCTCCTTCAGGTCGAGGCCCGCGCAGAAAGCGTTTCCGGCCCCCTGCAGCACCACGACCCGCACGTCGCGACGCCAGTAGAGGCCGACGAAGAAGTCGCGCAGCTCGGTGACCAGCTTTGGATTCAGGGCGTTCAGCCGCTCGGGCCGGTTCATGGTCGCCCAGGCGACCTCGCCTTCCATGCGGATGTCGAGGTGCTCGTAGACGGCATCAGCGGTCATCGGGTCTGTCCTCCATCGACGGGCACGACGGTCCCGTGCACGAAACTGGCTTTGGGACTCATCAGGAAGGCTGCGACCGAGCCGATTTCCTCCGGCAGGCCGTAGCGCTTCATCGGCACCTCGCGGTCGATCCAGCGCTGCCAGTTGGCGGCGCGGGGACTATCCATCCGCTCCTGCCAGGTCCCGCCCGGGAAGATGATGTTGCCGGGAGCGATCGTGTTGACCCGCACGCCGCTGGGGCCGGTGATCTTCGCCAGTTCCTTGCCCAGGTGGTTCATGGCCGCCTTGGCGGTGCCGTAGGTCAGAGGTGTGCCCAGGGCGCCCAGGCCGGCGATCGAGCTGATCATCAGCACCGAGCCCTCGCCGCGCGGGGCCATCATCCGGTAGGCGCCGCGCGCCAGCCGCCAGGCCGAGGTGAGATTCTGGGTGAAGCCCGCGTCCCAGGTGTCGTCGTCGACCTCAATGCCCGGCGGGCAGGGGTGCAGGCCGACATTGGCCACCGCGCCATAGATCGGGCCGAGGGCCGCTTCCGCGCCGGCCAGCGCGGCCTCGACGACCACGGTCTGGCGCAGGTCGCCGGCCATAGCCCACAGGTTGGCCTCACCATACTGCGCCGCCAAGCGGGCGCGGGTTTCCTCCAGCGCCTCGGCGCCGCGGGCAGTGATGGCGACCTTCGCGCCTTCCGCCAGACAGGCCTCAACGATGCCAAGGCCTATGCCGCGACTGGCGCCGGCGACGAAGATAGTTCTGCCCTTGAGGCCCAGGTCCATGTGTTGCTCCCTTTTCGTTTGAGCCATCTGAGACCCCTGTCGCCGCGTCAGGCAACCGTCCCCTTAAAACGTCATGGCCCGACTTGTTCGGGCCACCCAGGAACACCGCGACTGCCGGAAAGGGCGCCGGGCGCCGCTCGCGAATTGCCCTTCGGCTCCGCGTGCTTGGGTGGCCCGAACAAGTCGGGCCATGACGGACTAACAGGGGGCGGCTGGAAGGGCTTGGCTGCCCTCGCGTGAGGGGGTTCAAGTGGGCGCAAGTGACGTTCCCGGGAGCCCCGCATGAACTTCGATTTTTCCGACGAGCAGAAGCAGCTGCAGGATCAGGCGCGGCGGTATCTCGCCGACAAATGCCCGCCGTCGGCTGTGCGAGCCATCCTCGAAGGCGGTGCGGCCTACGATCGTGATCTGTGGATCGGGCTGGGCGAGCTGGGCTTCCTCGGCGCGGCTATCCCTGAGGAATACGGCGGCGTGGGACTGGGCCATCTGGAGCTCTGCGTGATCGCCGAGGAGCTGGGCCGCGCCATTGCGCCTGTGCCCGTCGCCTCGTCCATCTATCTGGCCGCCGAGTTCCTGATGGCCGCCGGCGCCGAAGCACAGAAGCAGGCCTGGCTGCCAAAGCTGGCCTCGGGAGAGACCATCGGCTGCTTCGCCTATGGCGAGGGCCTCGGCCGGGTCACTGAAAAGTCGATCAAGGCGAGCGTCTCGGGCGGCAAGCTGAGCGGGACCAAGTCGCCCGTGGCCGACGGCGACATTGCCGATCTGGCCGTGGTCGCGGCCCAGGAGGGCGGCAAGATCTCGCTCTGGCTCGTCGATCTGAACGGCGCAGGCGTGACACGCGAGACCGTCGACAGCATCGACCCGACGCGCAGCCAGTCGGTGCTTGTGTTCAAGGACGCCCCGGCCGAGCGGCTGGGCGTGGCCGGCGAAGGCTGGCGGCTGGCCTCGGAGGTGATGGACCGGGCGGCAATCCTGCTGGCCTTCGAGCAGGTCGGCGGCTCCGACCGCGCGCTGGAAATGGGCCGCGACTATGCCCTGGACCGGATGGCCTTTGGCCGGCCGATCGGCTCGTTCCAGGCGGTCAAACACATGCTGGCCGACATGTATGTCGCTGCGACTCTGGCCCGCTCCAACGCCTACTACGGCGCCTGGGCGCTCTCGACCGGGTCGGCCGAGCTGCCGGTCGCCGCCGCCACGGCGCGGGTCTCGGCGACCCAGGCCTTCCAGCACTGCTCGAAGAACAACATCCAGGTGCACGGCGGCATGGGCTTCACCTGGGCCTTTGACTGCCACCTGTATTACCGCCGGTCGAACAACCTGGCCCTGACGCTGGGCTCGCAATCGACCTGGGAAGACCTGCTGATCGACCGCCTGCGCCAGCGCAACGACGCTCCGGCCGCCGCGTAAAAAGGGAACGGACAGATGAACTTCGACGACACACCCGAAGAAGCCGCCTTCCGCGCCGTCGCCCGCGCCTGGATCGGCGCCAATGCGCCAAAAGAGCTGGAGGCCGAACTCAAGCAGGGCGGATTCGCCAACAATGGCCTGAAGAGCGTCGACCCGATCGTCGTCGCCAAGGCCTGGCAGAAGAAGAAGGCCGAGGCCGGCTGGGCCTGCCTGCACTGGCCCAAGGAATACGGCGGCCGCGGCGCCACGCCGATCGAGCGGGTGATCTGGGGCCAGGAAGAGGGCGTCTACGGCGGCCTCTCCGGCCTGTTCATCATCGGCCACGGCATGTGCGGTCCGACGGTGATGGCCTGGGCCGACGAAGAGACCAAGGAGCGGCTGCTGCCGCCGCTGGCCGCCGGCGAACACATCTGGTGCCAGCTGTTCAGCGAACCGGCCGGCGGCTCCGACCTCGCAGGCCTGCGGACGGCGGCTGTTCCGGCCACCGACGGCTCCGGCGACTGGATTATCAACGGCCAGAAGATCTGGACCAGCGGCGCCCAGCACAGCGACTACGGCATCGTCATCACACGCACTGACCCGACCGTGCCCAAACACAAGGGCCTGACCATGTTCTGGCTCGACATGAAGTCGCCGGGCATCGACGTGCGGCCGATCAAGCAGGCCAACGGCCAGTCGGGCTTCAACGAGGTCTATTTCACCGACGTCGTGATTCCGGACAACCAGCGCCTCGGCAATGTCGGGGATGGCTGGAGCGTGTCGCTGACCACGCTGATGAACGAGCGGCTGTCGATCGGTTCGGGCATGCCGACCGGCTTCCCGGAGCTGTTCGACTTCTGCATGAACCTGCGCACCGAGGACGGCCTGGCCATCGACGACCGGTCGGTGCGCTCACGCCTGGCCGGCTATGCGGTCAAGGCCAGCGGGCTGAAGTACACGGGGATGCGCGCCATATCGGCCCTGTCGAAGGGGGAGACCCCGGGACCGGAGAACTCCATCGGCAAGCTGGTGGCCGGCGCGACCATGCAGGAGCTGGCGATGTACGCGCTGGACCTGCAGGGCCAGGCCGGACTGCTGTCCGATCCGTCGCAGGCGGCGGCCGGCGCGCGGTTCCAGCAGATGCTGCTGCGCTCGCCGGCGACCCGCGTCGAAGGCGGCACCGATGAGATCCTGCGCAACATCATCGCCGAGCGGGTGTTGGGCCTGCCCGGCGACATCCGGGTCGACAAGGACGTGGCCTTCAAGGACATTCCGACGTCCGGACGCGGCTAGCGCGTCCCGGGGCCCACCAGCGGGCGGAGACAGGAGCGTTGCATGGCGGGTGAAGTCGTCGACCGGAAGGTCACGGTCACACCGGCCGGCGAGGCGGAATGGGCTCTCATCGAGAACCTGTTCCAGTTCTACCTGTACGACTTCTCCGAAATGGAGCCGCCTGAGGCCCTGGACCTGCGGTTCGAGGAGGACGGTCGCTATCGCCCGTTTCCGCCGCTGCGAACCTATTGGGACGAGG
This sequence comes from Caulobacter sp., assembly GCA_046598505.1. Classification (GTDB taxonomy): domain Bacteria; phylum Pseudomonadota; class Alphaproteobacteria; order Caulobacterales; family Caulobacteraceae; genus Caulobacter. The sequence continues at coordinate 11,160 of JBKJII010000002.1, forward strand.
CTGACCGCTGGCCGCTGCTGATCCGCTTGGACGGCCGGCCCGCGGGGTTCGCGCTGATCAACACCCAGTCGCACAAGGGCGGCTCGGTCGAACGCAACATGGGCGAGTTCTTCGTCGCGCGGAAATACCGTGGCGGCGGGATCTCGGCCGAGGCGCTGAGCCAGGTGCTGGCGTTGCATCCGGGCCGGTGGGAGGTCGCCGTCGTCGAGCGCAACACCCGCGCCAAGGTGTTCTGGCCCCGCGCGATCGCCGCGGCGCCGACCGTGCGCGACCTCGTGCTCGACCAGCGGGACGACGAGCACTGGAAGGGACCGATCTGGAGCTTTGTGGCGGGGTGACTCTCCGCCGTGCCTTGGCGCGCTACTTCGCCTTCCGGAACGGCTTGACCCGCAACTTTGTGCGGTGGTCCTCGGCGGCTTCGACGGCGCCGGTTTCGGTTTTGCCCTGCAGGTAGATCTTCTGCCACTTGGCCGCCTGGGCCTCGGAGCCGGGGGTCTTCAGGTCGGCGTTGAAATTGTTGCGGCTGGCCGACCAGGTCTCGTATTCCGCCTTCAGCGCCGGGTCGGAAGACAGCGCCCTGACCTCCGGCGACAGGGCTTCGATCTCGCCGCGCTTGACCGGGAAGATGTGGCAGATCGGCTCGTTCTTCTCGAACCGCAACAGCACGTTTGGCCGGGTGAAGACCCAGTTCATGGTGAAACTGAACGGCATCCAGTCGGTCTCGACCACGCCGCTGAGGCCGTAGATGCCGTCCTTGGGGCGGTTGATCGGCCCCTGGATCATCAGGTCATAGCCGGGCTCGGTGCGGAACAGGGCCGGGATATGGAAGGTCAGGATGCCGTGGCCGAAGTGGCTGACGGCCGGCGCTGTGGTGCCGGTGTCCGCGCCGATGACCACCGCATCCAGCCCCGGCTGGCCGGTCCAGCCGGCCGCGAAGCCGGACGGCGAGAGCAGCTCCCAGCCGTGGGCGTTGGCGATGTTGAGCGGCAGGCAGCGGTAGGCGAACCGGTCGTGGGTCGCGTGCATCCACTCCCGCTCGAGCGGCGCGGGCCGGATGATCAGCGGCGCATCGCCGATGACGAAGGCGGTCAGCTTGCCGGGATCTTTGGGAGTCTCGGCGTCGCTCACGCGGTGGTCTCCGCCAGGCGGGTGGTGATGTCGGCCCCGCCCTTGAGGGTCAGGGTCACGGGCGTGCGTTCGGCGATGTCGGCGAGGCGCGCGCGCTGGTCGGCGTCGAGGTCGCCGGCGAGATGCAGCACGCGCTCGATCTTCGAGCGGTCGCCATCCCTGTCGTGCTTGAGCTCAACCTCGACCCCGGTCAGGGGCCAGCCCTTCCGCTCGGCGTACATGCGCAGGGTGATCGCCGTGCAGGCGCCGAGGCTGGCCAGCAGGACGTCGTAGGGCGCAGGTCCCGCGTCCGCGCCGCCGAGGGCCGCGGGCTCGTCGACGACCAGGCTGTGGCGGCCGCTGACGACCGTGGTCGCCCAGTTGGTCGTTCCGATGGTGGCGACGGCATGCGCCATCGGCGCTCCTTCCCTGTTCGAAAGCTGACCGCATGATGCCTTTTCCGGCGCGCGGGAACAGCCCCGGAGATGACGAACGCGCCGCAGCGTGCCCGAGGATGACGGTGGCGGCGGGGCCTACAGCCGCAGCACCAGCTTGGCCATGATGTCGCGCTGGATCTGGTTGGAACCGCCGTAGATCGAGGCGGCGCGATTGTTCAGGTAGCGGGCCATGGCGATCAGGCTGTGGTCCGGGCCGATGGCGGTCTGGTTCGACCCCGGCTCGCGGGCCTCGGGCTGGTCGACGCCGGCGTAGTGGGCGGCGATCTCGATGGCCAGTTCGTCCAGCCGCTGGGTGCATTCGGTCGACTGGGTCTTGAGCATCGATGAGGCCGGACCCGGGTTCTTGCCACCGGCGAGCGCCGACATGACCCGATGCTCGGTGATCTCGATCGACTCGACGAGGATCTCGGCCTCGGCCAGCCGCGTGCGGAAGTCCGGATCGTCGATCAGCGGCGAGCCCTCGTCGGAAACCTCGTCCGCCGCCATCGCCTTCAGCTTGGCGACCCCGCCGCGCAGGCCTGGGGCCGAGCTGCCGCCGCGCTCGAACTCGAGCAGATACTTGGCCACCGTCCAGCCGTCGTTCTCCTCGCCCAGCCGCCCGGACTTGGGGACACGGACGTTGTCGAAGAACACCTGGTTGACCTCGTGCTCGCCGGCCAGGGTGATGATCGGTTTCACCGCGATGCCGGGCGTGTCCATTTGCAGCAGCAGGAAGGTGATGCCCTGCTGCGGCTTGCCGCCCGACCAGGTGCGGACCAGGCAGAACATGCGGTTGGCGAAGTGGGCGTGGGTGGTCCAGATCTTCGAGCCGTTGAGCAGGTAGTCGTCGCCGTCGGACTCAGCGCGCATCTGCAGGGAGGCGAGGTCGGAGCCCGAACCGGGTTCGGAGTAGCCCTGACACCAGTAGTCGTCGCCGGCGAGGATGCGCGGCAGGTAGAAGGCCTTCTGTTCGGGCGTGCCGTAGCGCTGGATGCAGGGGCCGACCATGCGCAGGCCCATCGGCGAGAGGCCGGGCGCGCCGGCCCGGGTGCACTCGGCGGCGAAGATGTAGCGCTGCATCTCGTTCCAGCCGCAGCCGCCGTACTCGACCGGCCAGCTCGGCGCGACCCAGCCCTTGGCATGGAGGATCTTCTGCCAAGGGATCGAATACTGTTTGTCGACGAACACGCTGGTGACCATGCGGCCGGCCTGGCGCAGCTCCGGCGTCAGATTGGCGTCGAGAAAGGCGCGAACCTCGTCGCGGAAGGCCAGTTCGTCCGGCGTCAGGTCGAGATTCATCGGCGGCATTCCCTCGCTTTGGGGCAGGTGATCAGACTGTGCGCCCCTCGCCTAGCCCGTCGGACGCCACGTGACGCAAACAGTTTTCTTGCCAGTCTGTGCGGCTCAGGGTCCAACCTGCGCCCATGTCCGATGTCCGCGCCTATCGCGCCGCCCTGGTCCATTGCCTCGACGATCCCGGCCGCGCGGGGCCGGAGGCGGTGGTCCATCATGCCGACGGCCTGTTGCTGGTCGAGAACGGCCATGTCGCGGCCTGCGGTTCGTGGGCGGAGCTTGGACCGGCACTGGCGGCCGATGTCGCCGTAGAGCACCTGCCGGGCAGGCTGCTGACGCCGGGCTTTGTCGACACCCACATCCATTTCCCGCAGATCGACATGATCGCGGCCTTCAGCGGGCAGTTGCTCGACTGGCTGGAGGAGAAGACGTTTCCGGCGGAGCGCGCTTTTGCCGACCGGGTGCATGCGGACGATGCGGCCAAAGCCTTTCTCGGCGAACTGCTGCGCAACGGGACCACAACGGCCATGGTCTTCGGCTCGGTGCATCGCGCTTCGGTGGACGCGCTGTTCGAGGCGGCGCTGGCGCGGAACATGCGGCTGATCGCCGGCAAGTCCCTGATGGACCGCGGTCCCGCCGATCTGAGCGACACCGTCGATACAGGCCGGGCCGAGACGGAGAGCCTGATCCGCGACTGGAGCCGGCGCGGCCGGCTGGGGTACGCGGTCACACCACGCTTCGCCCTGTCCTCCTCGCCGGACCAGCTGGCGGCGGCGGGCGAGATCTTGCGCCGCCATGACCACGTCTGGATGCAGACTCATCTGGCCGAGACTCCCCGCGAGGTCGACGCCGTGGCCCGCACGTTCCCGG
>JBKJII010000392.1:0-1045 GCA_046598505.1 Caulobacter sp.
CCATGCCGCGCATCTTCGCCACCCACTGGCCAAGCTTGCGCAGCAGGACGGGAAGATCCTTGGGTCCCACCACGATCAGGGCGACGATGGCGATGACCAGAAGTTCGGAGGCGCCGATTTCGGGCAGCATGGAGGCGGCCTTAAGCCCGCGCCGGGGGCGCGATCAAGAGCGAAGACAGGTCGATCGTCAGCTGACGATCTTGTCCTTCTCGGTTTCGGTGCGGGGCAGCGGCTTGGCGGGTTCGTCGACGACCTTGTCGCCCTCGCCCTTCAGGCCGTCCTGGAAAGCGCGGATACCCTTGGCGGCGTCGCCCATCAGGCCGGACAGCTTGCCACGACCGCCGAACACGACGGCCACGACCGCGATCACGATCAGCCAGTGCCAGATACTCAGACCACCCATGGCGGCGATGCTCCTTCAGGCGAACCGCGCCTCGGCGGTCCGTATCGTTCGATTGTTCCCGCCAATATAGGCGGTTGCGCGGCCTGTCGCCAAATTAAAGGGGCGAAAGGTGACGCGTGGTTCGAGACGCTCGCCTGAAGGCTCGCTCCGCACCATGACGATCACCGGTATTCGTCATCCTGAGGAGCCGCGCAGCGGCGCCTCGAAGGACGCACAAAGGCTCAGCGCCCCTCCTCCTCGCCGACATAGTCCTGCACGAACTCGGGCGTTTCGCTGTCCCCGCCTTCGAAGTCGAGGGCATCCTCGTCGCCGCCCGCGCGGGACGGGTCAGGCACCTCGAAGCCTGGCGGCAGGTCGAGGCCGAGCAGCCCGGCGGCCTTCATGTCGGCCATGCCCGGCAGGTCGGCCAGATTGGCCAGGCCATAGTGTTCGAGGAAGGCGTCGGTGGTGCCGTAGGTCACCGGCCGGCCCGGCGTGCGGCGGCGGCCGCGCATTCGCACCAGACCCAGCTCCAGCAGGATGTCGAGCGTACCACTGCTGGCCTGGACGCCGCGCACCGCCTCGATCTCTGCCCGGGTTACCGGCTGGTGGTAGGCGATGATGGCCAGGGTTTCCTGCGCCGCCTTGGACAGCCGTCGGGGC
>JBKJII010000436.1:0-3375 GCA_046598505.1 Caulobacter sp.
GGCCGTCGGCAGCGTGTCGTCGATATGCAGGGCGAACACCTTGAAGGTGTCCTTGTTGCCAGTCTCGTAGAGCAGGCGCAGCGCCCGCACGAGTTCGCGGCCCTCAAACCTCGCCCGGTCGGCCTGGGTGACGACCGGATCCTTGGGCAGGGTGATGACCTTGAGGCCGGCCTTCTCGGCGGCAAGCTGGCCATAGAACACCGTGATGTACTGCCCGCCCTTGAGATAGAAGGCGTGCGCGGCGGCCTTGTCGCCGGTCGCTTCGGCGGCCCGGCCTTGCCAGTACAGGGCGCGGCCCTGGGTGATCGGCGAGGTTCCAGCTGCGGCCAGCCGGGCGAAGTGGTCGACCGCGGCAGTGGCGTTCTTCAGCTTCGTCAGCGCGATCCAGCCCGCATAGAACTCTGCTTCGGCGGCGTCCGGACCGGTGATCAGGCCTGTGTGGGCGGCGGCGCCGTAGGCGCCCTGATAGTCGCCGGCGGCGAGGCCCGCGACGACCAGCTTGCGCCGGTCGGTCGTCCAGGCGCGGGCGGCGACGTCCTGGGCCGGGGCGGCCTTGAAGCCACGCGCCAGCTGCAGGGCCAGCGGCGTCTGTCCACGACGCTGGAAATAGGCCGCCTGCTCATAGACGAGGCCGGGATTCGACCGCTGTTCGGGGGTCATCTCGGCGATCATGGCGTTGCCGTCGGAGGCGTTGGACCGCAACGCCAGCCGCGCGCTGGCGATCAGTTTGTAGGACTCCGGCAGGTAGTTGATCATGTCGCGCGCGGCCGGGCCCTGCGGCCCGTACAGCAGCATGTCGGCCCGCTGCAGGTCGTCGTCGGCGGTGATGTAGGCGCCGAACCGGCCGCGCATGGCCGCCTGGGGGCCAGAGTCAAACAGCTTTTCCCGCCACCAGCGCTGGATCAGCACCCGGGCGTCCGCCTCGCGTCCGGTTGCGCGCAGGGCGCCGGCGAGGGCCATCGCGCCCTGGACCGACTGTGGCTCGGCGCCGCCGAACCATTCGACGATTCGCGCGGGCGGCATGCCGGAGGTCTCAATCAGCTTTTCAGCGGTGGCCTGGCGCTTGGCGCCGCGCGGCCAGCCGTTCAGGTCGCGGCGAATCGAGTCGGCTTCGAAGAAGCTCAGGGAATCGGGAACGCCGTCGGCCAGGGCCCACAGGGCGATCTTCTTGGCGATCGGGTCCTGGATGGCGTCCATGGCCAACCGCACGCGGCCGCCGTCGGCAGCCCGCGCGCCGGTCAGGGCGGTGCTCAGATAGGAGGCGTCGCTGTCGGAAAGCGGCTGGCGATAGGCGGTCTGGGGCGTGGTGACCAGCTGCGGGCCGCCGTCGGACTGCATCGACTGCGCGCCGGCCGCACCGCCGAGAATCGCCGTGATGATCGCGCTGACCGCCAGCTTCCGTGCAATAGGCGTCAAACCTTTGTCTCCAACTCGTCAAACTGGCCCGGCGGCGGTTGCGAACGCCCCATGCGGGGACATATTGTCCGCGTCCGACACACAGCCGCAAATGAAAGCGGCGATCTCACGGCTTTTTGCAAGTCATGGTCCAGTTTCCATTCAAGGGCGTCCTTCCCGCTCTTGTGACTCCTTTTCGCGACGGCGTGGTCGATGAGGCCGCGTTTGTCGCCCTGGTCGAACGGCAGATCGCCGGCGGCGTGCACGGCCTCGTGCCGGTCGGCACCACCGGCGAGACCGCGACCCTGAGCCATGACGAGCACCGGCGTGTCGTGGAACTCTGCATCGCCACCGCGAAAGGCCGTGTGCCGATCATCGCCGGCGCGGGCAGCAACTCGACGGCCGAGGCCATCGAGTTGGTGCGCCATGCCAAGGCGGTCGGCGCCGACGCGGCGCTCTGCGTCGCGCCCTACTACAATCGGCCCAGCCAGGAAGGCCTCTACCAGCACTTCCGGGCCATCAACGACGCGGTCCAGCTGCCGGTGTTCGTCTACAACGTGCCCGGCCGCTCGGTGGTCGACGTCAGCAACGAGACCCTGGCCCGTCTGGCCGTTCTGCCCAACATCGTCGGCATCAAGGATGCGACCGCCGACATGTCGCGGGTCAGCTTCCAGCGGCTGATGTGCGGACCGGAGTGGATCATGCTGACGGGCGATGACCCCAGCGCGCTCGGCTACATGGCCCACGGCGGCCACGGTTGCATCTCGGTGACGGCCAACGTCGCGCCCGAAGGCTGCGCCGCCTTCTTCAACGCCTGCATGGCCGGCGACTGGGAGACGGCGCGCGACTGGCAGGACCGTCTGGTGCGCCTGCACCGGGCGCTGTTCCTTGACGCCTCGCCCGCGCCGACCAAGTTCGCGCTCGCCCACCTGGGGCTCTGCGCCGAGGACCTGCGTCTGCCGATCACGCCCTGCGCGGACGCGGTGAGGCCCGCTGTCCTCGAGGCCATGCGGGACGCGGGGGTCATCTGATGACCCAGGTCGGCAAGACCATCGCCGAGAACCGCCGCGCGCGATTCGACTACTTCATCGACGATGTGGTCGAGGCCGGCATCATGCTGACCGGCACGGAGGTCAAAAGCCTGCGCAACGGCCGCGCCAACATCGCCGAGTCCTATGCGGCGGTTGAGGGCAATGAGATCGTCCTGATCAACGCCGACATCCCGCCCTACAGCGGCGGCAACCGCTTCAACCACGAGCCGCGCCGGCACCGGAAGCTGCTGCTGCACCGCAAGCAGATCGGCAAGCTGGTCGGCGCCGTTCAGCGCGAAGGGCGGACGATCATCCCGCTCAAGCTCTACTGGAATGAAAAGGGCATCGCCAAGCTCGAGATCGGCCTGGCGAAGGGCAAGAAGAACCACGACAAGCGCGAGGCCACCGCCGACCGCGACTGGCAGCGCGACAAGGCGCGGCTGATGAAGGGGAACAGGGCGGAGTAGGGCGCCGGCTCCTCCACCTTGCGACCCCTCACCCACACAGGCAACCTCCCCGCGAAGGCGCGAACCGCGCCACCGATTCCCGCCGGGAGACCAGGCCATGAGCGACAACGTATCCAGGATATCCAGAGGCCTGGGGGGCGGTCGGCCGATGAGGGTCGCGTCGATCGCCGCCCTGCTCGTGCTGCTGGTGGTCGGCGGCGGCTGCACCGTCACCGCCTGCAGCACCACGGTCGAGAGCGGCGAGGCCGGCATCAAGACGACCAAGTTCGGGACCAATCCGGGCGTCCAACTGGTCGAGCTGCGACCCGGCTGGCACTGGAAGGGCATCGGCGAGAACATCATCGTCTACCCGACCCGGCAGCGGACCTACAGCTACACGCGTGAACCCAACTCCGACGGCAAGGAGAACGAGGAAATCGCCTTCGCCGACCAGACCGGCCTGCCGATGACCGCCGACGTGCAGCTGACGATCAAGGTGCAGG
>JBKJII010000139.1:0-4306 GCA_046598505.1 Caulobacter sp.
CTGATCCCGTTGCGCTGGAAACCTATGTCCGGACCCTTGCCGCCGCCGCGCCTAACGCCGACGGCGTGGACATCTATGGCCCGGCCGACGCGCCGCTGGCGCTGGTCCGCGGCCGTCGCCGCAAGCGCTTCCTGATCCGGGCTGACCGCACCGTCGACCTGCAGGGCTTCCTCTCCACCTGGCGAGCCCGCGCCCGGCCGCCGGGCTCGGTCCGGGTCCAGATCGACGTCGATCCCTACAGCTTCCTTTAGGGGACATGCACTTCAGTGCGTGTCCCCATCCGCTTGAAGCCGCAGGGGACACCTACCTTCGGTACATGTCCCCGCGCGGCTTTACGCCTCGATCGCGTCCGCCAGCACCGGCTCGCCCGGGATCTGGCGGCTCTGCATGGGCAGTTCGGGGATGAACAGCACCACGATCAGGCCCGCGAAGATCACCACCAGGCTGGCGGCGAAACCGCCGGTGATGGCGTGGGAGATGGTGGCGCGCAGGGCCGGATCGACGCTGGCCGCGGCGCCCGCGGCCTGGGCCTTCAGTGCCATGCCCTCCAGCGCGCCGATGTCGACATTGACTCCGCCGCCGAGGCTTTTGGTGAGGTTGTGGGTCAGCAGGGCGCCGAACACGGCCACGCCCAGAGTTGAGCCGATCTGGCGGAAGAACTGGTTGGCGCTGGTGACCACGCCGATCTGGCTCGCCGGCACGGCGTTCTGCACCGCCAGGCTGAACAGGCTCTGGCCGGGCCCAAGGCCGAAACCTACCAGCAGCAACCGCAGGGACAGGTCCCACAGGCGCGTCGTCGGGCCGACCAGGCTGAGCAGGAAGACCCCGAGCAACAGCGTCGCCGCGCCGCCCAGCATGAAGGGCTTGTAGCGTCCGGTTCTGGTCACCAGGCGCCCGGCGAGGGTGCTGGAGATGATCAGCCCGGCCATCAACGGCAAGGTCATCAGGCCGCTGGAGGTGGCGTTCAGGCCGTGCCCGAGCTGCATATACAGCGGCATGAAGGTAACCACGCCGAGGAAGGCCATCGACAGCAGGAACCCGGCCAGATTGGCCAGGGTGAAAACCTTGTTGGCGAACAGCTGCAGCGGCAGGATCGGCGAGCGCGCCACCCGCTCGACCAGCAGGAACAGGCCCAGCGCCACCGCCGAGCCGAAGAACAGGCCGATGATCATCGGCGAGCCCCAGGGATAGCTGTGGCCGCCGAGGCTGAGCGCCAGCAGCAGCGGGGTGAAGGCGGCGATCATGGTCGCCGCGCCGGCCCAGTCGATCTTGCCCGAAGCGCGATGGCTTAGCCGCGGCATTTTCACGATGATCATAAACAGCGACAGCAGGCTGAGCGGCAGGTTCAGGTAGAAGACCCAGCGCCATCCGGCCACGACGTGCGCGCCGATATGGAAGGTCCCATGATCGGTGAAATAGCCACCGATCACAGGCCCCAGGACGCTGGCCAGGCCGAACACCGATCCGAACAGCCCGGCGAATCGTCCGCGCTCACGGGGCGGGAACAGGTCGGCGATGATGGCGAAGGCGGTAGTGAGCAGCGCCCCGCCGCCGATCCCCTGCAGCGCCCGGAAGACGATCAACTGGGTCATCCCGCCGCCGATGACCGGCATGTCGCCGAACTCGCCAGATACCCCCGACAGCCAGGACCCGACCAGGAAGATGCTGATTCCGGCCAGCAGGACGGGCTTGCGGCCGTACAGGTCCCCCAGCTTGCCCCAGATCGGCACCATGACCGTCGAGGTCAACAGATAGGCCGTCGTGACCCACGAATAGAGCGAGAGCCCATTCAGCTCGGCGATGATTCGCGGCATGGCTGTCGACACGATCGTCTGGTCGAGCGCCGACAGCAGAAAGACGATCATCACTCCGATCAGGGTGATCCGCCGTTCGTCGTCGGTGAAGGTATGGGCCTGGGACAAGGGTCCGTGCGTTCCTGAACGGGGAGGAAAGCAGCTAGTGCAGCTTCTCGCCGGGCGGGCCCTTTTTCTCGCGGCTCTTGCGGGCGGCCATGTTGAGGCCCTCCACGACGCCGGAGAAGGCCATGGCGGCGTAGATGTAGCCCTTGGGCACATGGATGCCGAAGCCGTCGGCGATCAGCACCGAGCCGATCATCAGCAAAAAGCCCAGGGCCAGCATCACGATGGTGGGGTTCTTGTGGATGAAACGGGCCAGCGGCCCGGACGCGAAGAACATCGCGGCCACGGCGATAGTCACGGCGATGATCATGATCGGCACGTGATGGGTCATGCCGACGGCGGTCAGGATCGAGTCGATCGAGAACACCAGGTCGAGCATCAGGATCTGCACGATTGCCGCGCCGAAATTGCTGATCGCGTTGTTCTTGGCGTCCATCATGTCGCCGGTCGGGGCCGGGTCGACCGTATGGTGGATCTCCTTGGTCGCCTTCCACAGCAGGAACAGCCCGCCCGCGATCAGGATCAGGTCCCGCCAGGAGAAGGCCGTCTCGAACGTGTGATGGCCGTCCTCGTTCAGGGGACCGGTGATGCCCAGGTCGAACACCGGATTGGTCAGGGCCACCAGCCAGGCGATCGCGAACAGCAAGGCGATCCGCATCAGCAGGGCCAGCGACAGGCCGATGCTTCGCGCCCGGGCCCGCTGCGCCTCCGGCAGCTTGTTCGACAAGATCGAGATGAACACCAGATTGTCGATCCCGAGCACGATCTCCATGACCACCAGGGTGACCAGCGCAAGCCAGGCGGAGGGGTCAGCGGCAAGCTGAAGGAGACTGTCCATCGAATGTCGGGCCTTTCACGACTGGTGAACCTGATGGGGCGTACATAACCCGCCTCGGGCTGCGGTGAACCGGTCTTGACCGATTTTTGCGACGCGGGACAGGCACAAGCTCTATCGGCGCGCTTCCCGGGCGCCATCAGGGGACAGGAGACGGCCATGCAGGACGCCGCCAATATCCGGCCATTGACCTCGTTGCGCTTCTTCGCGGCGCTCTGGGTCGTGCTGTTCCACTACTGGCCCAAGCTTGACGCGGCTTTCACGCCCGCCCTGGTGGCCAAGGGGTATCTAGGGGTCGAGCTGTTCTTCGTCCTCAGCGGCTTCATCCTCTGCCACGTCTATCTGACGGCCTTCGGAGAGGGACGGTTCAGGTACGGCGCGTTCCTGTGGAACCGGCTGGCGCGCGTCTATCCGCTGCACCTGGCGACGTTGCTCGGCATGATCGCCCTGGGCGTGGTGGCGGGCCTGGCGGGCGTTTCTGTCGATGCCGGCATCCTGCGCTGGGACGCCCTGCCGGCAAACCTGCTAATGGTTCAGGCTTGGGGATTCGCACCGGCTGCGGCGTTCAACCATCCATCCTGGTCGATTTCGGCCGAATGGTTCGCCTACCTCAGCTTCCCGGGGTTCGCCTTTCTGGCCTGGACCATGCGCGCGCGGCCCTGGCTCTACGCCGGCCTGACCCTGGCGGGCATCGCTATCCTCTATCCGGCCTTCCAGGCGCTCAGCGGACAGTCGCTCACCCAGGCGACGATCGCCTGGGGCGCGCTGCGAATCGTCCCCTGCTTCGCGCTGGGGTGCGCCATGCACAGCCTGTGGCGGTCAGGCGCGGTGCGCAGCCTCCGAATGGGAGCGCTGACTGCCCTTTTTTCAGGCGCCGCTCTGCTCGTCGCCGCCATTCTGGGCGCTCCCGATATGGTCGTCGTGGCCACTTTCGGCGGCCTGATTCTCGGCCTGGCGGGCCTCGCACAACACGGCTCTACCTTTGGATCGCAGGCCGCCTTCGTGTATCTGGGCGAGATAAGCTACTCGACCTACATGATCTGCGTGCCGTGGAAGATCATCTTCGTGAATGCAGCGGCGCGAGTTCTGAATTTGGCGGATGAAAAACTGCCCTGGCCGGTGTGGCTGATCTTCATCGCGGCGCTCGTTCCACTGTCGGCGGCCTCGTATCATCTGATCGAGAAACCGGCCCGCGAACGCATGAAACTCATGGCCGACTCATGGCGCTCGCGGCGTGCTGTCGCAGCGTGAATCTGAAAAGACTCTTTTCATTCGGGCGTGAGATGGTTATCCCCTCACTTCCAGTGACGGGGGAGACCTCCTGAATGCGCCAACGGACCAAAACCTATCTTGGTTCCCTGGCCGCTGCCGTGGTGCTCAGCCTTTCGCCGACGGCGAACGCTCTGGCTGACATCTACTGGCAATGCGTGCCGTTCGCCCGACTCCTGTCGGGGATCCAGATCTATGGCGACGCCAGGACCTGGATCCCCGACAGGAGTCGGGCGAACGGCACGCATTGCCAGTAGATGTCAGCCAGAGCGTTCGCCGTCGG
>JBKJII010000154.1:0-1541 GCA_046598505.1 Caulobacter sp.
TTTAAGGTCGAAGGTCCTCGTCCAGCAGGCAGGGCCATCGCACAGGGTTTCCGGGGCGGCCTATTTCGGCGACAGTTTACTCAATTCGCATTTTGAAGCTGGACGTTCAGCCGACGAGCCCGGCGCGAATTAAGTAGACTGTGACCGAAATAGAACCTCGCCGCGCAGGCAGGTACCCGTATGCAAGCGCCCTGTCCCGGCGGGTGAGCATTCGAAGCGTTTCAATTCAACCCTGATATCGAACCTGGAACTCGGCGCCGTCGTCCTCGACGGTTTCGAGGGTCACGGGCGTCTCGACGCCGTCTTCCTGGGTCAGCACAGCTTCTCCGCCTTCAAGTGCTTCGGCCAGGCCGCTGAAATCGCCATCCAGCGATCCACTGGCGACCGAGCGCTCGCCGTCCGCATAGAGGTCCAGCTGATAGCCGACGGTGAAGGTCCGGCCATCGGCCAGCAGCGTTCCATCGCCACGCAGGGTTTTCAGCAGCTTGAGCGGGCGATTGCCGCGGCGCGAGCCGAAGCCGGGGCCCTTGGCCTTCGGAGGAACGGGCGTGTCTGACGACGACAATCGGATCTCCTGGACACCGGGGCCGGAGGGCGCGCGGCGAGCCGGGACAATGCGCCCTGCCGGCGGTCCGGACCAGCGCTATCGGTCAGACGCGGCGGCGATAACCGCGATGCAGCGCGGCAATGGTCGCTGCGGCCAGCGAGCCGCACTTCCACGCGCTGTCACGATTGTCGGCCGTCCCGCTGGCTGTAACGACCGCATCAAGGTCCATCAGGGCCCACAGCCAGCGGTCGGCCTTTGGCTGGACGACGATGGCGTAGCCGGTCTCAGGCATGGCGGGCTGTAGCATGGCAAAAGTCTCCCCTTGATTTCCTGATGCTGGACCGGCCGCGCCGAGCGGTGACGGAGGGGATGTGGAGATGGTGTGCAGGGGGTCGCTTGCCTCCCCGGCTGCTATCCCGGACGGCGCGGTGGCCGATCAGGGCTGGCAGAGCGAGTCAGCCGATCTCCGCGAGCGGGAGGGTCACCTCGAACCGCGCGCCCTGCGCGGACGGCGCCAGCGCAATCTTACCGTGGCTGGCGGCCAGCAGGGATCGCGCGATGGGCAGGCCCAGACCCGTGCCGCCGGCCGCGCGGCGGCTGGTGAAGAAGGGCTCGAACAGGCGCTCGCGATCGGCTTCCGCCACGCCCGGGCCGTCGTCCGCGATCGTCAGGATCACACAGGCGTCCTCCGTTCGAGCCGACACGGTGGCCTGAATCGCGCCCAGCTGGCGGCTGTTCTCCAGCAGCACGGTCAGCACTGTCTCGATGGCCTCCTGCGGCACAGCGACGGCGGGCAGGTCGGCGGGCAGGGCGGCCTTGATGGTCAGTGTCGAGCCGCCCAGCGCATCGACCATGCGGTGGACGATATCGGCGAGCGCGACGGCCTGACCCGTGCCCGGCCTGGCCATGTCGGCGCGGGCGAGGTCCAGAAGCCGGGTCACCAGCTGGGTCAGGCGGGCGTTGTCGGCCGCGATGTTCGCCAGAAAGCGCGACC
>JBKJII010000162.1:0-4384 GCA_046598505.1 Caulobacter sp.
GCCGAGGCCCCCCGCGAGGTCGCCGCCGTGGCGCGCACGTTCCCGGAATCGCGAGACTATCTGGACGTCTACGACCGGTTCGGTCTGGTCACGGACAAGTCCATCTTCGCGCACTGCGTTCACATGACCGACCGTGCGCTGCATCGGATGGCCGGGGCCGGCGCAGCCATCGCCCACTGTCCGACTTCGAACCTGTTCCTCGGCAGCGGTCTGTTCGACCTGGCGCGGGCGGACGGCCACGGCGTGATGGTCGGTCTGGGCACTGACGTCGGCGCGGGTACGAGCTTCTCGTTGCTCACCACGGCGGCGGCGGCTTGCAATGTGGCCCAGATGAAGGGGCGGCCGCTCGATCCCTTGAGGGCGTTCTACCTCGCGACCCTCGGCGGCGCGCGGGCGCTGCGGCTGGATGACCGGATCGGCAGCTTTCAGGTCGGTCGGGAGGCGGACTTCGTCGCGCTCGATCCGGTCGCGACGCCGCTGCTTGCCCGGCGGCTCGGCAAGGTCACCGACATCCGCGATATCCTCTTTGCCCTGATGGTCCTTGGCGACGACCGGGCCGTGGCTCGCACCTGGATCGCCGGCGAGGTCGCCCACGACCGGGATGCCTGAGGGATATCGAGGGCGAACATGGTTCGCGGATATTAAGCCTAATACTTGTCCCTCACGGTAGGGTTTACGGCTCTTCATTGTATTCGTTGAATATATTTCAAGAGCTTACCTGTAATCCTGATTTCAGTATCGGGGAGAGCGCCGAAAATCGGCCGCTCGATTACGGGGGTTCCGCAGGATGCGAGTCGCCACCATAGCCAGTCTTGGCGCGTCTGCCCTTCTTGGGGTCGGCGCGCTGTTCGTGGCCAAGGTCTGGCTGCCCAATTCATCGTCCGGGGCGACCCCTGCCGGGGCCGCGGAGATGCAGGCGCAGGCGTTGAAACCGGTTGTCGCCGCAGCAGGCGCCGTTCCGTTCGGTCAGAAGCTCGAAGCCAAAAACCTCACGGTCATCCGCATGCCGGCGGGCGCCGTGCCCGAGGGCGCCTACAGTTCGATCCAGCAGGTCATCGGCCTGGACGGCGGCGCACCGGTCACCCTGACGGCGCTGGTCAATCACGAACCGATCCTGCCAGCCAAGGTCAGCGGCGGCGGGGTCAAACCGTCGGTCGCCGCCACCCTGTCAGCCGGCATGCGGGCCTACACCATCAAGGTCGACGACGTCTCCGGCGGCGGTGGCCATGTGCTCCCCGGCGACCGCGTGGACGTGATCCTGGTGCAGGAAATCGTGCGAACCGGCGGCGTCGAGGGATCGACCACAACCAAGAACTTCATCTCCACCCTGGTGATCCAGAACATCCGCGTGCTGGGCATGGACCTGGTCGCCGATCCGGCGTCGACCGAAAAGTCGCCGCCCAAGACCGCCACCCTTGAGGTGACCGCTCTGGACGCCGGCAAACTCTCGGCGGCCGGCCAGGCGGGAACCCTGTCACTGGCCCTGCGCCGCAGCGGCTCGACCGACGTGGCGGCGCTGCAGCCGATGACCCTGCCCGAACTTTTGCGCGCGCAGGACGGAACGGGCGCCGGCGCCAGTCTGGCCCGGTCGCCCGTCGCGGCGGGACCGCCCCCGCGGACCCTTGTCCGCCGCCGCGCGCCGACCACGCCTGCAACGCCCGCCGCCCACGGCCTGGTGATCACCCAGGGTGGCAAGCGGGAGACCGTCTCCGTGCCTTCAGAGCGCTTCGGGAGCTGACCTCATGCGTCGCATCGCCATCGTCTGCGCGGCGGCTCTCGCCTGCGCGCCTGTCGCCTCGCCCGTCTGGGCCCAGGCCTTCGTCGCCAGCTCGCTTGTCGGCGAGATGGCCCCCAGCCGCGTCATCACCGTGCCCAAGGACAAGTCGGTCGCCTTCCGGCTGTTGACCGGCGCCGGTGAGATTGTCGTGGCCCAGCCCGACATCGCCGAGATCGTCGCCAACACCGATCGCTCCGTCTACGTCCGCGGCAAGTCGCTCGGGACGACCAATATTCTCGTCTACGACCCCGGGCACCGCCTGATCGAGGTGATCGACGTGCGGGTGGCGCAGGATATCGAGTCGCTGCAGGGCGACCTGCGCAACGCCTTGCCCGGCGAGCCGATCCGCGTGATCCCCATGGCCGGCGGTGTGCTGCTGTCAGGCCGAGTCTCGACCAGTTCGGTCGCTGCCCGCGCCAAGGCCATCGCTGAACGCTACGCCCCCGGCGGCGTGACATCGGACCTGACCGTCGAAGCCGCCCAGCAGGTCATGCTCGAGGTACGCATCATCGAGGCCAGCCGCAGCTCCCTGCGGGACTTCGGCATCAATCTGGCGATCCAGAACAATTCCGGCATCGTGTTCGGTTCGGGCACCGGCCTGGTTGGACTGAACGCGCCGCAGGGCCAGCTGACCGTTTCGACCAACGTCGGGCCGACGACCATCGAGGCGACCCTGCGGGCGCTGGAGGAGCGCGGCGTGATCCGCACCCTCGCCCGGCCCAATCTGGCGGCCATCTCCGGCCAGGAGGCGACCTTCCTCGCCGGCGGCGAGTTCCCTTATCCCGTGCCGACCGGCCAGGGCGACATCACCATCGAGTTCAAGCCGTTCGGGGTGAACCTCAAGTTCACGCCGGTGGTCCAGGACGGCGGCCTGATCCTGCTGAAGGTCGCGCCGGAAGTCAGCCAGCTCGACTACCGCCAGAGTCTGCGGCTCTCGAACGTGGAGGTGCCGAGCATCCTGGTGCGCCGGGCGGCGACGACGATCGAGCTGAAGGACGGCGAGACCTTCGCCATCGCCGGACTGTTCTCGCAGGACTATTCAAACACGGCTCGCCAGATCCCTTGGGCCGGTGATGTGCCGGTGCTCGGCGCGCTGTTCCGCTCGGCGCGATGGAAGAAGCAGGAAACCGAACTGTTGATCCTGGTCACGCCGCGTCTGGTGACGGCCTCGGAAAGCCGTGCGCTGGCGCCCGATCCCTTCAAGGGGTCGATCGAACCGAGCGCGATCGACCTGATCCTCAACGGCCTGAGTCTGGATCGCCAGATGGCCCCGGCCGGCCCTTCCTATCCTGAACCCGCCGCGACCGGTTCCTGAGGTGCAGTGATGAGTTTCTCCGGACGACGTGTACTGATCATCGGGACGGGGCTGGTCGAGCTGTCGGCCCGGGCGCTGGAGGGCGCGGTCATCGAGACCGCCGTCGCCGACAACCTGAACGGCCGCGGACTACAGAACGACCCGCCAGACCTGGTGCTGATTGATGCGGACGGCGCGACGGCGGAAGCCCTGGGCGCCGCCATCGCCACCCTGGGTCGCGCGCCCGCCCCGTCGCCGACCCTGCTGGTCGGCAGCCAGTTGCCGGTCGCACTGGTCCGGGCCCTGATGCGACTGCCGCGCTCCGACGTGCTGGAAGCGCCGTTCACAGCGGATGATCTTGCCGAGGCGGCCTCGCACCTGCTGCGGGTGCAGGCCGCCCCGCTGCACAACGCCCCGTCGCGCTGCTGGACGATAATGGGGGCTGTCGGCGGCGCCGGGGCGACGACCCTCGCCATCGAGACTGCCTGCGCACTGGCCGAACGCCTGCCGGGACCGCGCCGGGTCTGCCTGATTGACCTGAACATCGCCGACGGCGCTGCGGCGGCCTATCTGGCTGCGCCGGCCAACATGCTGCTGAGCCGCGCGTCCCAGGCGCCGGAGCGGATCGACGCCTCGCTGCTGGACGCGTTCGTGTCCCAGGCGCCGGGCGGCATCGACCTGCTGGCCTCGGCGCGCGACTGCCATGCCTTCGACACCACCTCGACCGACGCGGTGCTACGCATCCTGGATGTCGCCTGCCAGGTCTATGACGCCGTCGTCGTCGATGCGCCACGGCATCGCCGGGCCTGGACGCTGGATGTGCTGTCCGGGTCGGACGAACTTCTGGTCGTCTCGGAACTGACGGTGCCTGCCCTCCTGGCCGCCCGCGCTCTTGCCTCCGAGATTGAGGCTGAACTGCCCGACGGGCCGACGCCGCGCATCGTGCTCAACCGTCTGGCCAAGCGGGTGTTCGGCCCGGCGCCCTCGATGGTCGAGGCCGAGAAAGCCTTGCAGCGCAAAGCCGTCGGCGGAATCACCTCCGACTGGGAAGCGGCCGCCGCCTCGGCCAACCTCGGCGGACCGATCAGCCAGCACCGGCCCAAGTCGCGCATCGTCAAGGACATCGGCGACCTGGTCGACCGTCTGATGGCCGCGCCCGCCGCGCGCGGCGACCATCTGAGGGTCGCTTGATGAGCCGCTTTTCGCTTCGCCGGGCGACGGCGCCCGAGCCCGAGCCCGCGCCCCGGCTGGTGGAGACGCCGGTCCCGATCGTCGAGACGCCGGCCGCGGCCGTCGCTCCGCACGTCTCCGAC
>JBKJII010000022.1:0-11018 GCA_046598505.1 Caulobacter sp.
AAGCCGTCGTCCCTGGTGTTCGTCGGCGCGGACGCCCTGAACGACGGCAATCCCGCCCAGTGGTGGCAGGTTGTCGAGGGCGCGAACTGGCGGCATCCGGAAGGGCCGGGCAGCACCATCGCCGGCCGAGAGCGCCATCCGGTGGTGCAGATCGCTTACGACGACGCCCTGGCCTACGCCCGCTGGAAAGGGCGCGACCTGCCGACCGAAGCGGAATGGGAGTTCGCGGCCCGGGCCGGGCTCGACGGGGCCCGGTACGAGTGGGGCGATGACAGACCGACGCTCGGCCGTCCGCGGGCCAACAGCTGGCAGGGCGTGTTCCCGGCGGTCGACACCGGCGACGACGGCTACAAGGCCCGCACGGCGCCGGTCGGCTGCTACCCGGCCAGCGCCTGGGGCCTGTTCGACATGACCGGCAACGTCTGGGAATGGACGAAGGACTGGTTCGGCGACCCCGCCGCGCCGGACGCCAGCCACCTCATCAAGGGCGGCTCGTTCCTCTGCGCCGACAACTTCTGCTACCGCTACCGGCCGTCCGCCAGGCAGCCGGGGCCGCCGGACACCGGGTCGAGCCATGTAGGCTTCCGGACGGTGAAACGCGGTTAGGTGGACGCTAATCAGGGGACAGCTTACCTATTTCAGCATGGGCGTCGGCAGGGGCGCGGAAATAGGTAAGCTGTCCCCTGATTAGACAGCGGAGGCGGCCATGAATATCCAGCGGGTGGCGGGGGCGCTTGGCGCCGAAATCCAGGAGGTCGACCTGTCTGCCGAGCTCTCCGACAACCTGGTCGCCGCCATCCGCGGGGCCTTTGTCGAGCACCAGGTGATCTTCTTCCGCGACCAGACCCTGACGCCGGAGCAGCAGCTGGCCTTCGGCCGTCGGTTCGGGCCGCTGAACATCCATCCCTACGTCGCCGGCATGGACGGCTATCCCGAGGTGATGGAGGTGATCAAGGAGCCCGGCGACAGGATCAATTTCGGCGGCGGCTGGCACTCCGACATGAGCTTCCTCGAGACCCCGGCCATCGGCTCGATCCTCTATGCTGTCGAACTTCCGGACTGGGGCGGAGACACGCTCTTCGCCAGCCAGGCGGCGGCGTTCGACGCCCTGTCGCCCGGTCTGCAGGCGACCCTCGAGGGGCTCAACGCGATCCACTCGGCCGAGCGCGAATACGCCCCGACCGGCCCGTCGGCGCAGAAGCGCGAGTCGATGAAGATCGCCGACGCGGAGGGCATGGCCGGCCGCTTCAGTCATCCGATGGTCAAGGTGCACCCGGAGACCGGCCGCAAGGCGCTGTACATCAATCCGGCCTTCACGATGAACATCGAGGGCTGGAGCCGGCGCGAGTCGAAGCCGCTGCTCGACTATCTGTTCGAGCACAGCCGCAAGGAGGCCTTCACCTGCCGCCTGCGCTGGCAGCCGGGCACGGTGGCTTTCTGGGACAACCGCTCGGTCTGGCACTACGCGCTGAACGACTACCCGGGCCAGCGTCGGCACATGCGCCGGGTGACGGTCGATCCGGTGGGATGAAGAGACCGGGAAAGGTAGAACTTGTAGACGGACTGATCGGCGTCATCAGCTGTATTCCATCGGCGTTTCCGCTCGCCTACCTCATCGGACACACCGATATTGTGGTCATCACTCTGAAGGCTGTTACACCCATTGTCGGACCGTCATGGGCCGTGGCGTCATCGGCATTCGTTCTGCTCGCCCTATGCCTGGCTATCTTCCTCGGGGTTTCGCATCTTCTGGTCCGAACCGTCAGGGCGCGTTGGCCAGACCTGGTTGATGCTGAAGAGGCGCGTCGGTGAGGCCCGTCACACCACCTGCGTCGCCGTCCCCGCCACCACGTACCAGGTCACGAACAGCCCACAGATCACCGCGCCGGGCACGCTGCTGCCCGTCCGTCGCCAGGTGAAGGTCGAGATCACCGCCACCATGATCATCAGCGGCAGGAACTGGATCGCCACCACCGTGCTCAGCGGGTCGAAGGCGGTCGGCAGCTGTCCGGTGAGGAAGAACACGCCGTAGATCACCTTGAGCAGCAGCCAGAAGCCGAAGGCCATGGCCAGGATGGCCGAGCCGTACTGTTTCCAGGCGCTGTCTCCCGCCACCGACAGCCGCCCGTGAAGGGCGCGCAGGGCAACGACGA
This sequence comes from Caulobacter sp., assembly GCA_046598505.1. Taxonomy (GTDB): domain Bacteria; phylum Pseudomonadota; class Alphaproteobacteria; order Caulobacterales; family Caulobacteraceae; genus Caulobacter. The sequence goes on from JBKJII010000022.1 coordinate 2,154, forward strand.
AGAAGGCGGTCAGGGGCAGGACATAGATCAGGGCGATCTTCGCCTGGGCCGGGCTGAACAGTTTCAGCGCCACGACCCAGAAGCGGTAGTCGACCTTGAACAGGGCGTCGACGGCGACGAGCGACAGGTAGCCGACTGCCGTCGTGGCCAGGGCGATCAGAGCCGCCGGGGCCCAGCGGTCATGGCTGGCCGCCATCGGCCGCTTGCGGCTGAACCAGCCGATGGCCAGGGTCAGGGCGGCGTTGACCAGGGCCCAGACGACCACCTGATTGGTGATGCTCTGGGGCAGCAGATGGGAGGGTTTTAGCCATAGCGTCACGGCGATGAAGGCCGGGAAGAAGGTGATGACAGGCAAAAGGGCGGTGGTCGCCAGACGGCCCCACCAGCCGCCGGTGCGTCGCTCCACCGCGGCCACTGGCTCGCCGCGCAAGGCCGCGAACGCCGGCAGGGTCATCAGTCCGTTGAAAGCTCCCAGGAGGAGGGTGACGAAGCCGAGGAAACCTATCCCGGTGCCCACTTCCTTCCAGATCCAGATCTGGTCGCTGACCGGCCGGGGCGTGCCGCCGGTCAGGGTCTTGCCGAACCAGTCGAGGGCGTCGCCGACCGCCACGGTCGAGAAATGGTCGCCCGGGTGGGTGGTCACCGGCTGGGTCAGGCGTCGGGCGGTCCCGGCGGCGATGTCGCCATAGACCTGCCCCGCAACGACGTCCGCCGTCGTTCCGAACAGCGTCTTCAGCTTGGCGCTCGTCCCGACGTCCTGCGCCCGGTCCACGCCCCACATCAGCTTCGAGAACTCGTCATAGCGGCTGTAGACCAGCGCCACATTGCGCGGCCAGGCGGGCGTGCCGTCGGCGGCGAACGGCGCGCCGGTGGACGAGCCTTCGAGCACCACGGCCTTGTAGGCGTCGGGCAGGGTCGCGGCGGCGGCCAGCACCGTCCAGCCGCCCATGCTGTGGCCCTCGAGGCCGATGTTGGCCTTGTCGACGTTGGGCAGGCCGCGCAGGTAATTCAACCCGTCCGGACCGCCGAAGCCGTTGGAGAAGGCTGCCCCGCCGCTGTAGCCGTGGCCGGTCTGGTCCATCGCCAGCACGACATAGCCGCGCCGGGCGAACTCGATGGCGAAGGCGTCCTGGGTTTCGCGGCTGTTGATGTAGCCGTGAACCGCGAGGATGCCGGGCGCCGGCGTGGCGGCGGTGGCTGTCTTCGGCGTGTAGAGCAGACCGCTCATGGTCACGCCGCCGGTCCCCGGGAAGCGCACGTCGGTGACGGAGATTCCGCCCGACGTCTGCACCGCGCTCGCCAGCCATGATCCGCCGAGGATCAGGACCAGCCCGACCAGAAACAGTCCCCACCCGCGCATTGTCGTCTCCCCATCCCCGCCGCCGGCTCGTGGCCGGTGGTCTGTGGGCGTGAGCATGGCGCGGACGGGAGGACGGGGCAATCTTGGTACGTGGTTCGACCTGTCTCGGGAGACTGATCCTCACTAGAGTCGGCCATACAGACTCAGGACACCCCGGCCCATGATCACCCTCTACCACTGCCATGACGCGCGTTCGTTCCGGCCCCTCTGGGCGCTGGAGGAGCTGGGGCTGGAGTACGACCTGCGCATGCTGCCGTTCCCGCCGCGGGTCCTGAAGCGGGACTTTCTGGCGGAAAACCCGCTGGGGACCATCCCACTGTTGGTCGACGGCGAGACGCGGATGACCGAGTCGGCGGCGATTGTGGAGTACCTGTCTCGCAGGTACGGGGCAGGCAGCGGCCTGGCGGTCGAGCCTGACGAACCGGGCTTCGGCGCTTGGCTGAACGCCCTCCATTTCGGCGAGGCGACCCTGACCTTTCCGCAAACGCTGGTGCTGCGCTACACGCGGCTGGAGCCCGAGGCGCGCCGCCAGCCGCAGGTGGCCGAGGACTACGCCAGGTGGTTTCTCGCCAGGCTGCGGGGACTTGAGGCGATCGTCAGCCAGAGCGCGTTCGTCGCGGCAGGACGGTTCACCGGCGGCGACATCTCGGTGACCTACGCCCTGGTGCTGGCGCGGTCGCTTGGGATGGAGGACAAATTCCCTCCGACCGTCGCCGCCTACTGGGCGCGGATGCAGGCGCGGCCGGCCTTCATCAGCGCCAAGGCGGCCCAGGCGAAGGCGGCGGCCGAACAGGGCCTGACCGCCGTACCGCTGGAAAATCTCTAGAGGTCGTCGCGAGTGATGTCGAACAAGGGCTCGCCGTCGCGGAAGGCGCGCGCGCCAAGATGGTCCGACGACCGGCCCAGCCAGTCGCGCGCCACTTCCAGGGCGCGCGTGTCAGTGGCGACGGTCACGGACAAAACCAGCGGCTCATCGCCGGCGGCATCGTCGATATGGATGAGATAGGTCTGCATGTGCGGGGGTGGCGCGGGCGCGGCGCGGGGATTGCCGCGCCCGGCCTGGGGGATCAGCGCAGATCGCCGTCGTTGGTCTGACGGGTCGGTTCGGCGCCGGGCGAACCCTTCTTCGCCGACCCGCTCGCAGCGCCCGACACGCCCTGACGGGACGCGGAACCCGAGGCGGAGCCTTCGGCCGTGGCCGACGGCGCACGGGCGGCGGCATCCTGGGCGCGGCTGCGGGCGTCTGCCGCCGCAGCGCGGGTCCGGCCGACGGCGCCGGTGGCGACCGCGCGACCGGTCGAAACGGCCGAGGCGCTGTCGATGCCGCCAGATCCCGAGCCCGTCACGCTGTGACGGCCGGCCGTGGCGCCGCCTGTGGCGGAACCCGAGGCCCCGTCACGCGAGGCCGAGCCGGTCGCCGAGCCCGTCGCGCTGACGGAGCCGGCCGCATCCCCGGCGTTCTGAACCACGCCGGCGGCGCGGTCCTTGGCGGCGGCGGCGCGGGCGGCGGCGCGTTCACGGGCCTGGGCGGCTCGCTCGCGGGCGGCAGCCGTCACGCCGCTTGTGTCGGGGCGGGTGACGTCGACATTGCCGCTGGCGGAGCCCATGGCGGAACCGGTCAGGCCGCCCAGGCCGCCGCCGATCGATCCGCCGAGCGTACCGGCGGCGCCGCCACCGAGGATCTGGGCCGAGGCCGAACCGGCGGCCAGGACGCCGCACAGGGCGGCGGTGCAGAGGATCATGGACTTGCGCATCTTGCTCTCCTTCGTCTGGACGGGACCGGCATGGCCGGCCTCTCGAAGGGTCAAACGACGCTGTTGACCGGGTTCATCCCGCCGGTGTGAAAAAAGATCAGCGCAGGACGGCGGTGGATGCGCCGACCGCGCGGGGCGGGGTGCGCAGGTCGGACGCGACCAGGCCCCGGCCATAGGTCTTGTCGACGCCGGGCGGGCCCAGATCGCGGGCATCGCGGGTCAGGGCGTCAATGGCCGCGCGGGCGCCGGCGGGGCCGGGCGCGGATCGCAGTCCCGCCAGTCGGCCGGCCACCAGAGGCGCCGCGAAGGAGGTTCCCCTGACGGAAAGATAGTCGCCGCCCGTTCCGGCGGCGGCCATGTCGGCGCCGGGCGCCGCGAAGTCCACATGCAGGGCGCGGCTGGCCTCGAGCAAGACCCGGTTCCGCCCGTCGACGGCGGTCACGGCGACCACGCCAGGGTAGGAGGCCGGATAGAGGGGCGGGGCGGCCGGGCCGTCATTGCCGACGGCCGCCACGATGATCACGCCGCGCGCCGTGAGCCGTTCGATCACCGCCTTCATCGCCGCGTTGGGCGGGCCGACGAGGCTGATGTTGATCACGGTCACGTCGGACCCGGCCAGCCAGCCGAGCCCCCGCAGAATCGCGTCCGTCGAGCCGCCTGTAGGACCGCCGCCATAGACATCCGCGGCCAGCAGCGTCGCACCCGGCGCGGCGCCGTGAAATACGCCCGCTCGGCCAACCAGCAGTGAGGCGGCGGCCGTGCCGTGTGGCATGGGCTTCACCCCGCCGGGCGCAAAGCCGCGCAACTCGATGTGGGCGCCGGCGAGAGCCGGATGACGGGTGTCGACACCGGTATCAACCAGCCCAATGCGCGTCCCTGGACCACAGGACGGCGCTGATGCACCGCTCTTCACCGGCTGGGGCCGGGTCGTCGGCCGCGCGTCGCCCCCCGCCGACGAATAGATATGGTTGAAGTCATAGTCGCCGCCCGGATCGGCCTTGCGCAGTCGCTTGATCGCCTGGCGGGCGTCGAGGCCGCGGGGAATGGCCAGGGCGACGAGGCGCAGGTCCGCACCCTCGATGGTGGTTTCGCGCAAGATCGTAAAGCCGACCGTCTTCGCCCTCGACAGGGACTCAGCCGACGGCGCCACCGCCAGCAGCTCTCCCCGCACCACCGGTGCGCCCCTGGCGTCGACGTCGATGCTGTCGCGGTTCTGGCGGATCAGGTCGCGCAGACGCAGCTTGCGCAGATCGGTGACGCCGCCGAGCGTCTGGAGCGCATCACCGACCACCGGAACGGACGGCGGGCCGGGCAGGCCGATTGAGCCCGGCAGCGACGGCAGGCCGGGGGTTGCTGGAAGCTGCGCCCCTGCAGGCGCCGCCAGCAGCGCCACCAGCACCGCGACGATTGCGCCGCGTCGGGGTCTGTTCGAAGATTGGCGCATTGCGTCCTCGTTCGTGCGGAACTTGTCGCGCACTTTTTGTCGTTGTCACGGATGAAACGCTTGAGTCCCGGCGTTTCATCCCCCGAGAGGTGATCCATTGGATCCGTTCGAACGGGAGATCGTCGATCTGCTCCCGCGCCTGCGGCGCTTCGCCCGGGCGTTGGCCGGCCACGTGGCCGATGCCGACGATCTGGTGCAGCTGACCGTGGAACGGGCGTTGGGCCGACGGCGTCAGTGGATCACCGGCAGTCGACTGGACAGCTGGATGATGCGGATCATGAAGAACGCCTGGATCGACGAGGCCAGGTCACGCGGTCGCAAGCGGCTGGTCGCCGGCCAGGATGACCTGGTCGAGCAGGTGGCTGATCCGATGGTCGCGTCGGCCGATATGCGCGTCGAGGCCCTGGCGATCCGTCAGGCGATGGGCAACCTTCCCGACGAGCAGCGGGTGGCCGTGGCGCTGGTGCTGGTTGAGGGCCTGTCCTACGCCGAGGCGGCGGAGGTGCTCGAGATTCCCGCCGGGACCCTGACCAGTCGTCTGGTCCGGGGCCGGATGGCCCTGATGGCCGAGCTGAGCGGCGTGGAGGCGTAGCGTGATGACCGTGACCGACGAAATGCTGATGGCCTACGTCGACGGCGAATTGTCGACGGAGGACGCCGCCTTGGTGGACGCCGCCGTCGCGGTCGACCCGGCGCTGGCGGAGCGGCTGGCCGGCCATCAGTCGCTGGCTGGCGGTTTGCGAGGCGCTTTCGCCGACATCGCTGACGAGCCCGTGCCCGAGCGGCTGACCGCTTTGCTGCGGTCGGCCAAGGTTGTCGGCCTGGACAGCGCACGGGCGCGACGGCAAACGCCCCTTTGGGGACAATGGGGCGCGATGGCCGCCGGGATCGCCGCGGGCCTGGTGGTCGGGCTGACATTGCCGCACGGGCCCGCGCCGCTGGTCGGGTCTGACATGAAGGCGCACGGCCAGCTGGCCTCGGCGCTGAACACGCAGCTGGCGTCGGCGCCGGCCAAGGGCGCACTGGTCAAGGTGGGCCTTAGCTTCCGCAGCAACAGCAACACCTACTGCCGCACCTTCACGGTGACAAAGGGCGAGGGCCCGGCCGGTGTGGCCTGCCGGGAGGGTGACGCCTGGACCGTGCGCATGGCGGTGGCGCACACCGCGACGGCCGCCGGCGGCGACTACCGCACAGCCGCTTCGGACACGCCGCCGGACGTCCTCGCCGCGGCCCAGGCCCTGATGCAGGGTGACCCGCTGGATGCTGACGGCGAGGCGGCCGCGAAGGCGAAGGGCTGGAAGTAGGCGGCGGACGAAAAGGTTGCCCCGTCCGCCAATCGCGGGACAATAGGGGGTGACGAAAACACCCCTGATCATCGACTGCGACCCTGGCGTTGACGACGCCGTCGCGCTGCTGCTGGCGTTCGCGGCGCCGGAGGCGCTGGACCTGCTGGCGATCACCACGGTGGCCGGCAATGTCGCGGCGGAGCTGACGGCGCGCAACGCCCGGATCATCCGCCAGATCGCGGGACGCGAGGACGTGCCGGTCTACGTCGGGGCCACCGCACCGCTGGTCCGGGCGCCGATCATCGCCAGTCATTTCCACGGCGAGTCGGGCCTCGGCACGATGGCCGTCTTCGGGCCCGACAGGCCTGCAGCTGCAGGCGAGGCCGCACAGGCGATCATCGACATCGTCATGAGCCGCCCGGCCGGCGCGGTGTCGATGGCTGTCACCGGGCCGATGACCAACCTGGCGCTGGCGCTTCACCGTGAACCGGACCTGGCGTCGCGGCTGGGGACGGTCGTGATCATGGGCGGCGCGCGGCGCGAGGGCGGCAACATCACCGCCTCGGCCGAGTACAACATCTACGCTGACCCGCACGCCGCCGACGTCGTCTTCCGCTCGGGCGTGAAGACGGTCGTGCTGGGCCTCGACGCGACGCATCAGGTTCGGGCGACCCCGGCGCGGGTGGCGGCGGTCAAGGCCATCGACACGCCGGCGGCGAAGGCGGTGGCGCAACTGTTCGACTTCGCCGTCTGGACCGAGCAGACCCATGTGGGTGGCGACAGCCCGCCGCAGCATGACCCCTGCACCATCCTCTACCTTGTGGCGCCGCAGCACTTCACCGCCGTGCCGGTGGACCTGCAGGTCGAGACGACCTCCGAGCTGACCCTGGGCCACACTGCCGTCGAGTTCCGGCTGGCGGATCCCGCCGCCGCGACCTGCCGGTGGGTGACGGACGTGGACCATGAGGCGGTGTTCGCCGTGCTGCTGGAGTTGCTGGCCCGATGAGCGCGCTGCTGATCACCGTTGTCGGGTCGATCAACCTCGACTTCGTTGCGACCGGCGACGTGCTGCCGACGCCCGGCGTGACCGTCACCGGCGCGACCCTGGCCACCCATCCTGGTGGCAAGGGCGCCAACCAGGCGCTGGCGGCGCGGCGTCTGGGCGCGCAGGTGCGGATGATCGGGCGGGTCGGCGCTGACGGGATGGCCGACCAGGCGCTTGCCCTGCTGCGCGCGGGGGGGGTGGACGTCGGCGGCGTGGCGGTCGATCCGGCGGCGCCCACCGGCGTGGCGCTGATCGCGGTCGACGCCGCGGGTGAGAACCAGATCACCGTCGCCCCCGGCGCCAACGCGGCCTTCACGCCGGACCTGCTGCCGGCGGTCATTGAGGGCGCGCTGATCTGCCAGATGGAGCTGCCGGCGGCGACGGTCGCGGCGGCCGTGGCGCGGGCGACCGGCTTCGTGGCCGTCAATCTGGCCCCGGCGCTGGACGTCGATGACAGCGTGCTGCAGCGCGCCGATCTGATCGTCGTCAACGAGGGCGAGGCGGAGGTCTACGGCAAGCGGCTGCGGGGCCTGCCCGGCGTGGTCGCCATCACCTGGGGCTCGCGCGGCGCCGGCCTGTTCCGCGATGGCGCGCGGTTGGCCACGGCAGAGCCGCCGGAGGTCACGGTGGTCGACACCACGGGCGCGGGCGACACGTTCGTCGCCGCGCTGACGGTGGCGCTGCTTGAAGGCATGGACCAGCGTGAGGCCCTGGCCTTCGCCTGCGCCGCCGGGGCTTTGACCGCCACCCGGGCGGGGGCTCAACCGTCCCTGCCGACGCGGGCCGAGGTGGACGCGATCCTCGCCTCCCACTAACCGCTCACCCCGGCGAATGCCGGGGCCCAGATCAATGGGTGACGCGGCCAACCGGTTGAGATCCAGCTCTGTCATCTGGGTCCCGGCATTCGCCGGGATGAGCGGGTTTTAGAGTTGTCTGTGAGAGATTAGGCTGCCCCCCATGACCCGATCCGTTCCCGAACTCAGCCTCAAGGCCTTCACCGAGGGCGACGCCGCCCAGCGCGCGGCCTTTTCCGACGACCTGATGCGCGGCCTGCAGGACTACGGCTTCTTCGTCCTCAAGGACCACGGCGTCTCGACCGATCTGCTGGCCGCCGCCTACAGCCTGGCGCAGCAGACCTTCGCCCTGCCCGAGGCGACCAAGCTCCGGTACGCCGCCGGCATGCGCGGCTACACGCCGTTCGGGGTCGAGCACGCCAAGGACAGCGGCCACCCGGACCTGAAGGAATTCTGGCAGGTCGGCCATGAATCGTCGCCGGACGCGCCGGAGGACGAACCGTTCGAGCCGAACGTCTTCCCGGCCGAGGTCCCGGCGGTGCGTGGCACCTTCCTGCAGCTGTTCAACGCCCTGAACGAGACGGGCATCGTGCTGCTGCAGGCGCTGGCGCCCAGGCTGGGCCTTGCCGAGGATTTCTTCGACGAGAAGGTGCGATACGGGACCTCGCTGCTGCGGGTGCTGCACTATCCGCCGCTGGCCGAAGGGACGAACCCCAACGCCGTGCGCTCGGCTGCGCACGAGGACATCAATTTCCTGACCATCATGGTCGCCGCCAAGGGCGCAGGCCTGGAGCTGCTCGATCGCGACGGGACCTGGCTGCCGGTGGTCACCGAGCCGACCAACCTGATCGTCGACAGCGGCGATATGCTGGCGATGATGACCAACGGCGTGATCCCGGCGACGACCCATCGCGTGGTCAACCCGACCGGCCCGAACGTCAGCCGCTATTCGATGCCGTTCTTCATGCACCCGACGCTGGAGACGTCGCTGGCGGTGCTGGAGAGCTGTGTCGGCGACGGCGCGAAGTTCGAGCCGGTGACGGCGGGGGCGTTCCTGGACGAGCGGCTAAGGGCGATCGGGTTGAAGAAATAACAATCCTCCCCGCGAAGCCGGGGAGGGGAACCACGCGGAGCGTGGTGGAGGGGGCCGTGCCGGCACTGCCAAACAGCCCTGAAAGCCAG